>PKSZ01000672.1 GCA_002869425.1 Marinilabiliales bacterium | reverse complement strand
TGATGGTAATGTTGGTGTAGGTTTTGTGCCATTAAATTATAATTTGGAAGTGAAAGGTGACGAGGGAATGAGAGTAGCCGGAACATATGGAACAGGAGCCTACGGAACAACTACTGCAGAAAGTGCAATGTTTTTTTGGCCTGCAAAAGCAGCATTCCGAGCAGGGTATACCTCAACAGGAAGTTGGAGTGACGCAAATGTTGGAGATTATTCAGTTGCATTTGGTAATTCTAGCATAGCCAGCAATGTGGGATCATTTGCATGTGGTTATAGTGCAACTGCATCTGGTCTTGGTGGAATTGCTATAGGGCAGCAGGCAGAAGCAACTTATAATCATGCAGTCGCAATAGGTTATCAAGCTGAAGCAACTGGTTTTGCAGCCATTTGTCTCGGAGGAGAAAGCAATCTTGCTGAAGGTCCATATAGTTTCGTTACAGGTACAAAAGATACTGCGTATGGTGATTATTCAGTTGCCTTGACAAGATATGCTAAAGCTAGAGGAACAGCCTCAGTTGCTATTGGACACAATAGTGATGCCCTTGGAGATTATTCTTATGCTATGGGTTTAAATTCTATGGCACAAAGAATTGGTTCATATGCTTTTGGAGAAAATGCACTTGCAGATGGCGCTTATGCTTATGCTTTTGGACAGGGAACTTATGCTAAAGCTATAAATAGTTTTGTTGTTGGCAGATATAACGAAGGTATAGGTTCATCAACCGGCTGGAGTGATACTGATCCTCTTTTTGTAATTGGCAATGGAACCTCTGATGTGGCAAGAAATAATGCTGTGACCGTTCTCAAAAATGGAAATGTAGGTATTGGTATTTCTGATCCTGATGAAGCTTTAGAAGTTAATGGTCAGATTAAAATAACCGGAGGTAATCCATTAAATGGAAAAGCTTTGATTTCAGATAACTCTGGTATTGGATCATGGCAGGATTTGAGCTTGTCCTTTGATGGATCTAATCTGTCAATGGGGGCATTAAGCACAGTTGATTTGTCTTCATTACAAGATGGTTACGAAGCAAATACAGACGAGCAGACTTTGAGTTTTAATTCTGGAACAAATAATTTAATCATAAGCGGAGGAAACAGTGTTGATCTTTCCGCATTGGTCAATGATGCTGATGCTGACAATACCAACGAAATACAGGATATTTCAATATCAGGTAATGATCTTACAATTTCTAATGGTAGTACTGTAAGCTTGCCTTCAATTGGGGTTTCGTATGTTAATCTCTTTGAATATAGCTTGGCAAGTGTAACTTCTACAATGACAAAAATGGGCGATGTCAATAACTTTACAAAAGTAGATGAAAATTCGCTGGTTGAAATAACCATGACTGCCCACCTTAAAATAGGTTCAATGACAGGTACAGCTGCAGTTTTTGAATTACGTGTCGATGATACTCAATCATCAATTGCACCCGTGCAGACATCCTTGAAAGCATCACAAATTGGTGACGATGTATTGGTCACTTTAACTGGATTTTTTGATATTTCTGCAGGAGTTCATGGAATTGACTTATATTGTCAAACCTGGGCTGGCACAGGAACAGGTGCAAGCGTAAATTCAGGAAATTTCTTTGGGAATCAGATTGTTGTTAAAGAGTATTATGCTAATTATTAAACTTATGTCCATATGAAAAGAAAAAGCCGGTTGTTGACCGGCTTTTTCTTTTGGGTGGAAGATCGGATTCGAACCGACGACCTCTGGAACCACAATCCAGCGTTCTAACCAACTGAACTACATCCACCATGTCTGCAATCAATCATCAAAAATCCAACCAATTGCCCCGTAAAAACGGTTCGCAAAGATAAAGATTTATTTTAAATATTGATAAGTTTAATTTAAATTTCTTGTTGTATTTACCACTATTTGTAAACTTTATTAATGCTTTGTTATAGCAAAAATCATTACCTTTGCCCTCTAATAAAATTTTCTGATATTCGTGAAGAAACAAGCAGATAGTTCAAAAATTGCAGATATTGCCATTGAAGCAATACAAGAAAAAAAAGGTAATGATATCGTTAAAATAGATCTACGGGAGGTTGGAAAATCTATCAGCGATTTCTTTATTATTTGTCATGCAGACTCTACTATGCAGGTAAGTACAATAGCTGAATATGTTGAAAAACATCTTCGTAAAAGTATTAAAGAACATGTCTGGCATAAAGAAGGAACCGAAAATAATCAATGGGTTTTGCTGGATTATGTAGATGTCGTGGTGCATGTTTTTCAATCCGAATACAGATCATTTTATGATTTGGAAAATTTATGGTCAGATGCAAAAATAGCGAGAATAGAATATTCTTATTAAGAAAATGAGCGAAAATAAAAACTTTAATCCCCTGAGCGGGAAAAAAAATAAACCGAAAGGTCAGAACAATTCAAACAAGCCAAAATTCAGCATTTACTGGGTGTATGGCATTATTGCTGTGGTTTTTATTGCCTTAAACTTTGTTGATTTCGGGTCAGGTCCTAAGGAAACCAACTGGAAACAAGTAAAGACAATGCTTGCAGATAGAGATGTAAGTAAGTTAGTTGCTGTTAACAATGAGTTTGTAGAGGTTTATCTGAAAAAGGAAAGCCTGGAATCTGGAAAGTATAATGATATTAAGGATTCTGGCTTTGGTTTTGGAAATGCAGGAGGCCCGCATTATAAATTTTTAATTGGATCAATTGAGATTTTTGATAAAAACCTTGATGATGCACAAGCCAATATTCCTGAATCTGAACGTATTGGTTATACAGTTGACACCCGAAAGGATTATTTTAGCGAAGTGCTTAGCTGGATTTTATTTCCCCTCTTGTTGATTGCTGTTTGGATATTTATATTCCGTAGAATGAGCGGTGGCGGTGGTGGCGGCTCTCAGATTTTTAATGTGGGAAAGTCAAAGGCAAAAATTTTTGATAAAGAATCCAATGTGAAAATTGACTTCAAAGATGTTGCTGGTCTGGAAGAAGCCAAAGTGGAAATTAAAGAGATTGTAGATTTTCTGAAGAATCCAAAGAAGTATACCAATCTGGGTGGTAAAATTCCTAAAGGAGCCCTACTGGTAGGCCCTCCGGGAACTGGTAAAACTTTATTGGCAAAAGCAGTGGCAGGAGAAGCACATGTGCCTTTCTTTTCTATATCGGGATCTGATTTTGTAGAAATGTTTGTAGGGGTTGGAGCGTCAAGGGTTCGTGATTTATTTAAGCAGGCAAAAGAAAAATCTCCTTGTATTGTGTTTATTGATGAAATAGATGCAATTGGAAGAGCTCGGGGAAGAAACCCGAATTATGGAGCAAACGATGAGCGTGAAAATACATTGAATCAGCTTTTAACCGAAATGGATGGTTTTGATACCAACAGTGGTGTTATTATTCTTGCCGCAACCAATCGTGCGGATATTTTGGATAAAGCATTGATGCGGGCTGGACGTTTCGACAGGCAGGTGCATGTTGAATTACCCGAATTGAGTGAAAGGAAAGAAATATTTGAGGTTCATACAGAACCCTTGAAGCTTGATGATTCTGTTGACCTTGGTTTTCTTGCTAAGCAAACACCTGGCTTTTCAGGTGCTGATATTGCTAATGTTTGTAATGAATCTGCATTGATTGCAGCGAGGAGAAATAAAAAAGCAGTGGATAAGCAAGATTTTCTTGATGCAGTTGATAGGATAATTGGAGGACTGGAAAAGAGAAGTAAGGTGATCACTCCATTGGAGAAAAAGACAATTGCTTTTCATGAAGCAGGTCATGCTACTGTTAGTTGGTTGTTGGAACATGCCAATCCATTGTTGAAGGTTACTATCGTTCCCCGTGGTAATTCTTTGGGTGCTGCATGGTACTTGCCGGAAGAAAGAAAAATTACCAATACAGATCAAATTCTGGATGAAATGTGTTCTGCTCTGGGTGGAAGAGCTTCAGAAGAAATTACTTTTGGTAAAATATCAACGGGTGCACTGAATGATCTGGAGAAGATAACAAAGCAGGCTTATGCTATGGTATCCTATTTTGGTATGAGCGACAAAATAGGGAATGTAAGTTTCTACGATTCAACAGGTCAAAGTGAATATTCCTTCAATAAACCTTATAGCGAGAAGACAGCAGAAGTTATTGATGAGGAAGTAAAAGAAATAGTTCAGCAGCAGTTTGACAGAGCAAAAAAAGTCTTAAAAGAAAATGTTGAAGGATTGACAAAGCTGGCAGAAAGATTATTGGAAAAGGAAGTGTTGTTTAGTGAAGATCTGGAAGAGATCTTTGGCCCTCCTGTTGGGAAGATAATTTCTTTTGAAGATGAAATTAAAATGAAAAAAGGCGAAGAACTGACTGTTGATAAAGGTGTATCAGAAAATGTTGTAAATGATACTGTTAATACGTCAGAAGAATCTAAAGAAGACAGTCGTTTAGATACTGATAAAGATTCTGAAAATAAGGTGAAAGATGCAGAATGATTCA
>PKSZ01000442.1 GCA_002869425.1 Marinilabiliales bacterium | reverse complement strand
CCAATGTAGTAAATTACAGTTGACAAAGTCATGGGAGTATGAGTGAAATCCTGTACTTGCTCGGGGCGAATTCCTTGCTCCTTTAGCTCAGCGGAAAGATTAAACATGTCAGGAGTTGTACAACCAGGGTGTGAAGAAATAAAGTAGGGTACAAGTTGAAGTTTACGATTATGCTTCTGATTGAAATGCTTAACAATACTGTTAAGTTTTATAAATTCCTTAAATGAGTTTTTTCGCATCAATTTCAAAATTCTGTCGGAGCTATGTTCTGGTGCAACTTTAAATCTCCCGGAAATGTGATTTTTAAGCACTTCGTTAAGATATTTTTTTCCTGAAATTTTATCTGCGAATATTGCATCGTATCGAATTCCACTCCCCACAAATGCATGCTTAACTTTTTTAATGTTTGTCACAGTTTTGTAAAGATTTAGCAATTTTTCGTGATTTACATTCAGGTTTTTGCATACAGAGGGAAATAGACAGCTTGGTCTCGAACATTTTTGACAGAGCTCTTGATCAATCCCTTTCATATTCCACATATTGGCTGATGGACCGCCTAAATCACTTATGGTTCCGTTGAAATCATTACTAGCGACCAGGGCATTAACCTCATCTTGAATAGACTCTTCGCTTCTGCTTGTTACAAATTTTCCTTGTTGTGCAGAAATAGTACAAAAACTACAACCTCCAAAACATCCCCGGTGCAGAGTGATGCTATTCCTGATCATATCATATGCAGGAATTGGGGGTTTATTTTTATATCTGGGATGTGGTTTTCCAGTAAATGGAAGCCTGTATATATCATCCAGTTCTTTTGTTGAGAGTATTTTGTAAGGAGGGTTTACAATAATGAATCTGTTTTTGTATGCCTGAATCAAACGGACATTGCTTTCCCATTGGTTGGCCTCATGCTCTATAATCAGGAAATTTTGAGCAAACATTTTTTTTGAATGATTACACTTTTCATGACTGTTCAGATATTTATCTTCGAATTTTTCTTTGTGATTAACCACTTTTTCGCTGATAAATGCGATTTGCTTTAAGGAGTGAAAAATCTTTTCGAGTGGCCAGTTTTCATCTAATTTTTCTGCAATTTCCAGTATCGCTTTTTCAGCCATTCCATAAGCCAATATATCTGCCCCTGAACTTATCAGAGCGCTGGGCATGAGTTTATCCGACCAGTAATCGTAATGTGTAAACCTTCTCATCGAAGCTTCAATGCCACCTATAATTACTGGAGTGTCGGGGTATAAGATTTTCAGTATTTTTGAATATTCAACACTTGCATAATCCGGTCTGTAACCTGCTTTGTTTCCTGGAGTGTAGGCATCATCAGACCTCAAACGTTTATGTGCAGTATAATGGTTAATCATTGAATCCATATTCCCCGCAGTAACACCAAAGAACAATCTTGGTTTTCCAAGTTTTTTGAAATCCCGTAAATCATCTTTCCAGTTGGGCTGAGGGATTACAGCAACACGATATCCTCTTGACTCCAGTACTCTTGCAATAATGGCAATACCAAAAGATGGATGGTCAATATAGGCATCTCCTGTTATCAGAATAATATCTGCTTCCGACCATCCCTTTGCTTTCATTTCTTTTGCGCTGGTTGGAAGAAATGTATTGTTTTCCATATGAGGCATTCTGCAAATATGGCAAAAAAATGTGTGATTCGTTGTACTCAGATCTTATGCTATTGCTAAAGAACATCTCACCTGCTTCTAATATTATAGGAAAGCATCTTCTTCTTATAGTAGAAGTAATATAATATGATTATTTTAGTGATCTAACTTTCGAAAGAACTTATTATAACAACAAACTACAATATTTCTACCCTATGAAACTGCCTTTATTCTACCTGTTTATTATTATTTTTTTGTTTACTTCTGAATTGTTTGCTCAGCCATGGATGAGTTTAATCCCGAAAGAAAAAGCTGATAATCCTGGCTTTTATGAGCAACAAAAAGCCTTTAATGAATATTGGAAAGATAAAGAAGTTACCCGAAGTAAAGGCTGGAAACAGTTTAAGCGCTGGGAGGCTTTTATGGAACCAAGGGTGTTTCCGGATGGTAATTTTGACAATACGGCTTTGTTCAGAGAATTTAATAAGCTTAATACAAGAACCACTAAAGGAATTAATTCTTCAAACTGGGAACAGCTTGGTCCTGTAGATGTGCCCATAAACCAATTATCATATCCATCAAAAGGAATAGGTCGATTGAATTGTGTGGCGTTTCATCCTTCCAATTCGAATATTATTTGGGTTGGTGCACCGGCCGGGGGTATATGGGTCAGCAATGACGGAGGCTCTAGTTGGAGTACGCAGTCAGACTTATTTACCAATCTTGGAATTAGTGATATAGAATTTAATCCCTTAGACCCCGATGTAATTTATGTAGCAACAGGCGATGGTGATGGAAGCAATACTTATTCTTACGGTATATTAAAAACTGAAGATGCAGGAGCTAGTTGGGATGCAGTTTTTCCATTGAGTATTGCATCTGGGAATACAATACGGCGAATATTAGTAAATACATCAGATCCGGATATTGTTCTGGCAGCAACTTCAGCAGGAATATATGTAAGCGTAAATGCAGGAATAACCTGGTATAATAAGCAGTCTGGTAATTTTAAAGACATGGAATTTAATCCCAATAGTCCAAATGTTGTATATGCTTCATCTTATGATTATTACGGAGATGCTGGTGTGTATAAATCAACAGATGGAGGTTTAAGCTGGACACAGCTTACAAATGGATTGCCTTTGTCAGGTGTTGGTCGTATTGAGTTGGCTGTAACAGAAGCAAATTCATCTATGGTCTATGCGTTGTGTGCAAATACGGATAACGGCTTTTATGGATTATACCGATCTTATAATTCCGGTGGCTCATGGTCTCTGGCTTCATCCAGCCCAAATATACTGGGCCATGCTGAAGATGGTTCTGAAGCAGGAGGACAGGCATATTATGATTTAGCACTCGAAGTTTCTTCGACCAATGAGAATATTCTTTATTCCGGAGGAGTAAATATTTGGAAATCTACAAATGCCGGAAGTTCATGGAGCTTAAATGCGCATTGGTATGGAGGTGGAGGAGCTGAATTTGTGCATGCCGATCAGCATTTTTTTGCCATACATCCGATTAGTGGTGATTTATATTCCTGCAATGATGGAGGTTTACATATAACAAGTGATGGTGGAAACAACTGGATAGATTTGAGTGACGGTATGGAAATTACTCAATTCTATAGGATTGCTTGTGCTGAAACCAGCTCAAGTATTATCATGGGAGGAACACAGGATAATGGATCCATTAAATATACTGGCGGAAACTGGTATAAAATTCTTGGTGGAGATGGAATGGAATGTATGATTGATTATAACAATTCAAATGTTTTATATGGTACTTTTTACTATGGTAGTATTCAGCGATCAAGTAATGGAGGTAATAGTTTCGATGATATAACCCCTTATGATGCCGGAGATGGAGCATGGGTAACACCTTTTGTTATGGATCCGGAAAATAGCAATACTATATATGGAGGGTTTAAAGAAGTATACAAAACAACCAACGGAGGATCAAGCTGGAATGCAATTTCCAGTAACCTTACAAATGGAGAATTACTACATTCTCTCGCTGTTGCACCTTCCAGCTCAAGTGTAATTTATGCTGCTACTTACGATAAAATCTGGAAAACAAGTGATGGTGGGTTAAACTGGTCAGAAATAAGTGATGGTTTACCCTCTGTATCCATTAGTTATATTGCTGTTGATGATAACGATCCCCAAAAATTATGGCTTTCTTTTTCAGGTTATCTGAGCAATAGAAAGCTTTATTATTCGGAAGATGGTGGTGTAAATTGGATAAATTGGTCAAATGGTATTCCCAATATTCCGGCAAACTGTGTAGTACATGAATATGGAAGCAATGATGCTGTTTATGTGGGGACTGATTTGGGTGTTTTTTACCGTAGTGCAGATATGTCAGAATTTATGGATTACAACGAAGGTTTACCCAATGTAATAGTGAACGATTTAGAGATACATTATGGAAGCGGAAAGCTGAGAGCCGGTACGTTTGGTCGTGGACTTTGGCAATGTGATTTGTACGTTATTCCACAGGCTCCTGAAGCAGATTTTCAGGCTAACTTAACACAGATATATGAAGGAGATAATGTTGAATTTACAGATCAATCTACAAATTCACCAACAGAATGGCAGTGGTCTTTTTCAGGCGGAACACCAAATTCTTCAACAGATCAAAATCCAAATGTTACGTATAGTTCTCCCGGTATCTACCCAGTTAGCTTAACTGCGAGCAATGACGGTGGTAGTTCAACAATTACGAAAGAAGATTATATCGAAGTTTTGATTAATCCTCAACAATTAAATGCTGATTTTGAAGCCAATACAACAACGATTCAGGAAGGTGAAACAGTTAAATTTACAGATTTATCTT
>PKSZ01000741.1 GCA_002869425.1 Marinilabiliales bacterium | reverse complement strand
GGGAGATATTGATGTTGACGAAATGGAGAAAAAGATTATTGCTCAATTCGGTAGCATAAAAAATCCTGAGAATGCACCAGAAAGAAAATTGTATGAGATTCCAAACAACGATGAACCATTAATTAGTATTGAAACAGACCCGGAAGCGACTCAAAACATGGCCATGTTTTTCTATAAGCATCCAAAAAAAGAAATGAGCACAATAGAAGATTACAGACAATCACTGGTTGAAGGGTTATATAATGGAATGCTAAATGCCAGATTAAACGAGCTCTCACAAAAACCAGAATGTCCTTATATCTTTGCTCAAACATCTTATGGACAATTTCTGGCTCGAAATCTTGATGCATATACATCTTATGGCATGATGAAAGAAAACCAAATAGACAAAGGTATCGAGGCCATCATGACAGAAAATCAAAGAGTAAAACAGCATGGTTTCAATGCCACTGAGCTGGAAAGAATGAAGAAAGATATGCTTCAGCGCTACGAAAAAGCAGCAAAAGAAGCCGACAAAACACCTTCAAAAAGACTTGCCGACCAATATGTTAGCAACTACCTTACCCAGGAACCTATTCCTTCTGTTAAAACTGAGTTCAAACTTGCGCAAAAGCTTGTTCCTGAAATAAAACTTGAGGAAATCAACAAGCTGGCAAACGAATGGATTACAGATAACAATTTTGTGATGATGGTTACTGCTCCTGAAAAAGAAGGCGTTGAAGTTCCAACCAAAGAAGATATTCTGAATATAATAGAAAAAGTTAAGAAGGTAAAGCTTGAGCCATACATAGATGATGTATCAGATGCTCCACTTTTAAAAGATATGCCTGTAGGTAGTAAAGTAACTGCTACAAAGGAAAATGAAGAATTGGGATTTACAGAGCTTACGCTTGGAAATGGAATCCGTGTGGTATTGATGCCAACAGATTTCAAAAACGATGAAATCCTTATGTCTGCATACAGTTACGGAGGAACAAGTCATGCTTCTGATGAAGATATTCTGGATGCAACATTCTCCTTTGCGATTGTTCAGCAATGTGGTGTTGGAGAATTCAGCAGCACACAACTGGAAAAGAAATTACAAGGCAAAGATGTTGAAGTAATGCCGGTCATTACTGATACTGATGAAGGATTTAGAGGTAGCTGCGCGCCTAAAGATTTGGAAACAATGCTTCAGCTCACTTTCTTATATTGTACAAACCCCAGGGTAGATAAAGAAGCTTTCGATTCTTTTATTTCAAAAATGAAGAATCAGATGAAATTCTTAGGCTCAAGTCCAATGATGGTATTTCAGGATACTCTTACCAAGGTTATGTCAAGCAATAGTCCTAGAGCAATTGCTGTTCCAAAGACTGAGCAACTGGATAAAATTGATATGAATAAAGCCTTTGAATTCTATAACGACAGATATTCAGATGCCGGTGATTTTAATTTCTTTTTCGTTGGAAACTTCGATGTTGAAGAGCTGAAACCATTGCTTGAAAAATATTTAGGTGGACTGCCAAGTAAAAACAGGAAAGAATCCTACCTGGATAAATCTCCAAAATTCCCTGAAGGTATCAAAGATGTTACTGTACATAAAGGAATGGACGAGAAAAGCATTGTTGCCATTGTAATGGATGGAGAATTTGATTACAACTACACAAGCAAACTTCACATTAAGGTAATGACTCAAATACTTAATATTAAGTTACGGGAATATCTTAGAGAAGAAGAAAGTGGAGTATATGGTGTACAAATCATGGAACAGATTAGCCAATATCCAAAACCAAGGTACAAACTGATTGTATATTTCCCTTGCTCTCCAAAAAATGCCAAGAAACTTACCAAAACTGTATTCCGCGAGATGGAAAAAATAATGGCAGAAGGTCCTACAGATGATGATTTGGCAAAAGTTAAGGAAACGCTTACAAGAGAACACGAAGAAAACCTGAAAGAAAACAAATACTGGCTACGCACACTTGAAGGAAAATACTTCAACAACGAGAGTTTTGATAATTTCAATAAATACACAGAAGATATCAAAGCCATCACAAAAGAAGAGATCCAGCAAGCAGCAAAAAAATATATCACTCCTGAACATTATGTAAGAGTGGTCTTAATGCCAGAAAAAAAATAAACTTGTTTTAAATATTTTTAACGGGATCTGTTGAAGCAGGTCCCGTTTTTTTTGCTATTATGCCATCACGTTTTATTACGGGAAAGTCATTTTGTATAATCCAATAATAAAATAGTACTTTTGTTACAAAATAAAGATTGTATGGGACTACCAAGAATGTTCAAACTGCCCCAGGCCAAGCAATTTAACTATCAACCGCGCTTTTATGATCCTGATAAAGAAGCACGGGAAGAAAGGATGAATAAGATAAAGGCCGAATTAAGTGAAGAAGAACAAGAAAAGCTAAATGAAATCTTGCAGGCAGAATCAAAAGACCATCTTAGTTATAAGCACAATATTAAAGGCAAAATGCGTAGCCAGTATTCAAAAGACGTTAAATCTCAACGCTATTCTGGATTGCGTTTAATTGTTATTTTGATTTTTCTTTTTGGAATTGCATTTTACTTGCTATATAGCTAACAATGGACAATATTATTAGAATTTTACCGGACAATGTAGCCAACCAAATTGCTGCAGGAGAAGTGGTACAAAGGCCTGCCAATGTGGTGAAAGAGCTGGTTGAAAATGCCATTGATGCAGGAGCTCAAAGCATTACTATAAATATTAAGGATGCTGGAAGAACTCTTATACAAATTATTGACAATGGTTGCGGAATGACTGCCCCTGATGCCAGGATGGCTTTTGAAAGACATGCAACAAGTAAAATTCAATCCGCTGATGATTTGTTCTCAATTCTAACGAAAGGTTTTCGGGGAGAAGCTCTGGCATCTATTGCTGCCATTGCACATGTTGAACTAAAAACAAAACGAAAAGAAGATGAGCTCGGAACACATATTGTTATTGAAGGATCGAAAACAGAAAAATCAGAATCATGCAGCTGTAAAGACGGTTCCAATTTCCAGGTAAAAAATCTCTTTTATAATGTTCCTGCAAGAAGAAAATTTCTTAAGTCAAACTCAACGGAACTAAGGCATATTATTGATGAATTTCAGCGAATTGCACTGGCACATCCTGATATTAATTTCAAACTTATACATAACGATCACGAGGTATTCAACCTGATAACAAGTAATTACAAACAACGAATTGTAAACCTACTTGGAAAAAACAGAGAACAAAACCTCATCAGTGTAAGCACGGATACC
This sequence comes from Marinilabiliales bacterium, assembly GCA_002869425.1. Lineage (GTDB taxonomy): Bacteria > Bacteroidota > Bacteroidia > Bacteroidales > BM523 > BM523. The sequence continues at coordinate 1,204 of PKSZ01000741.1, read as the reverse complement.
AGCCTGGTAAGTTTAAAAGGTTTTGTAGGGAAACCTGAATTGGCACGTAAAACAACGGGAGAGCAATTTTTCTTTGTAAACAACCGGTACATGAAACATCCTTACTTTTATCGTGCTGTACTGGAAGCCTACGATAATTTATTGCCGGATCAGTGTTATCCTTCATTCTTTTTATACCTGACTGTTGATCCTACAGAAATTGACATCAACATACACCCTACAAAAACCGAGATAAAGTTTGAAAATGAAGTTGCCATATGGCAAATTATAAGAGCTGCAGTAAAAGAATCTCTTGGGAAACACAATATTGTACCTTCTTTGGATTTTGAAATGCAGAAGGGATTCGAAATTCCAGTACTGTCCAAATCTACCAATATTAAGAACCCCGAAATAAAAATCAATCCAACATATAATCCTTTTGAAGTTGAAAAACAAAATAGAGCTTCCGCATCCAACTGGGAAAAGCTTTATGAAGGTCTTGAGAACAACCACGAAGATGCGAAAATACCTGTCCAGAGCAGTATGACAGCCTTGAATGAAGATCAGCACAATACATTTCTTCAGTATAAAGGAAAATATATTTTAACATCCGTAAAATCCGGATTGATGGTAATTAACCAGAAAAGGGCACATGAAAGGGTTTTATTTGAAAAATATCTCTCTCAATTGACAGAAAAAGCTGCTACCAGTCAAAAAAGCCTTTACCCAACAGAGATTGAACTCAGCAATTCAGATCTTCAAATACTTGATGAGCTTTCTGAAGAGCTAAAAACAATAGGCTTTGAAATTACCAAATTCAGTAAAAATTCTGTAAACATAAGCAGTACCCCTGCAGAGTTCAAGGCTGAAAACATTGAAGAAACTATTTGTTCCTTCATAAATCAGTACAAAGAAAACAGCAGCGAGTTTCGTGCAAAAATACAAGAAAATCTTGCAGGCTCTCTGGCCAGGGCAGAATCTGTTAATTACGGTAAGCCTTTATCTCAAAGCGAAATGAGGCAGCTTGTTGATGAACTTTTCGCATGTTCATCACCCAATTATACTTTCGATGGAAAAACAATAATTTCCATATTGCAACACAATGAAATAGAAATGAAGTTTAAATAATTATGAATCAGTTCCGAGCTTCGAAATTCAGCCTTTTACCTCCGGTTATCAAAAATCTTTTGATAATCAATATATTATTCTTTCTGGCAACCCTTGC
>PKSZ01000512.1 GCA_002869425.1 Marinilabiliales bacterium | reverse complement strand
TAATAGGATGATAATAATGGAGTTTGCTTGCAAACAAGTTCAGAAATGAAAACCATGATTGGTACTGTTTGTTCAATATGGATTTTGAGCAATCAAAATTGACCATATAAATGCCCTGGTGCAGTAATGCAAGCCTTGTACTTGTAACAAAGAATAAGGATTTCAGGATGGTAATAAACCATGACATTTGTGGGTTTGGGAAAGCAAATATTAAAAGTGACTTAGTTGGCGCTTTGAGTGTTTGTGAGGCTTGGAAATAATAGAAATATTATTTTTTGCCAGTTTCCAAAGTAAAAATTCGGGTAAAACCGTGTTGTGGTCTGCTGGATGTAATGTATAGAATTCAAAAACAGAGTAATCTGTTTGTTTTATCTTCGCAAGAAGTAAGATACTGAAAGAAGACGTTACTATAAACCAAAAGACAGGCTGATAACAGTAGCTTGGCGCTGAAGCAGTGAAAGCTGTTCTTAGTGAACCGGGAGTTTATTCTAACAGGATAGATTCCCGGTTTTGTTTTTAATATGCTTTGTAAAAATTATTTTTTGTGTAATCCACACTCTCTGTATTCAGGATTTTCCCACCACCATCTTCCAGCTCTGACATCTTCTCCGGGCTCAACTGCACGAGTACAAGGTTGGCATCCAATACTGGGATATCCTTTATCATGCAATTCATTATAAGGTACATCATAATCTTTTATATACTGCCATACCTGTTTTTCTGTCCAATTGATAAGAGGATTTATTTTTAGAATATTGAATTCTTCATCCCATTCAATCAATTGCATATTGGTTCTTGTAACCGATTGCTCTTTTCTTAATCCTGTAATCCATGCATCAACTGTTCCGAGGAATTTTTTCAAAGGGATAACTTTTCTGGCATTACAGCATTTTTTTCTGTTTTCGATAGAATCATAAATACTTGTGAATGGTCTTCCTTCAAAGGCATTGTCAATATCTTTTTGTTCAGGTGCAATTACCTTAATTTGAATATTGTATTTTTTGTTTGTTTTTTCAATAACCCTGTATGATTCATTGAATAATTTATGAGTATCCAGCGTAAAAATAATTGCTGTTTGATCCAGACTGCTTACCATTTGTGTTAATATCTGGTCTTCTGCTCCCAAATTTGATGCAAGTGCAATTCTATTTTTATATTTCTGTAAAAAAAATTGGATTAAATCTTGTGGTGTTAAGTATGAAAACTCTTGATTTAGCTTATCAATTTCCTGTTTATCCATATCGGTTAATTTTTAGCAAAACTACAATTTCTGACAAATTTAAAGAATGCGAAAGAGGGTAAATAATTAACCAAATATGGAAAATTACAAACAGGGGTTATAGATTCTTTCCTTCAACAAAGAACATTTTCATTGTTCCTTTTCCCTTTACTTCAATCAATTCTCTCTCTTTGAATATGAATTTATCCTTAATAAGATTGTAGGTTATTTCAGAAACATTGATTTTCATTGGTTCAGAATTGGATTCCATCCGGCTGGCAGTATTTATAGTATCACCAAACACATCATAGATATATTTCTTTATACCTACAACACCACCCACAACTTTTCCTGTATGTATTCCAATCCTGATTTCCCATTTGATTTTCGAATCTATATTTCTTTGCTTTAAATATTTGATAATCTCCAACGATGATTTAACAACATTCTCTGCATGGTTTGGATTGTTTTTTGGCATACCGCATACCATAAGGTAAGCATCACCAATGGTTTTTATCCTCTCACACTCATTTCTCTCAATAATATTATCGAATTCAGTAAAAATATCATTCAATTCATCTATCAATTCCTGAGGGTTGAGACTGGTAGACATTTTTGTAAAACCTACCACATCAGAGAAATAGACTGTTACATTTTCAAATACCTCTGGAAGTGTTTTACCCTTTTTCTTTAAGTCATTGGCAACTACTTCAGGGAGTACGTTTAACAGTAATTTTTCAGACTTCTCTTTTTCTTCCTCAATGATTTGTTTTTGCTTTCTTATTCTCTCTTCCTGAAGTTTAATCTGTGTGATATCTGTATCTATAGCAACAAGCTTGGAAAGCTCACCAAATTCATCCAAAATTGGTGTTAATGTGGTTTGTATCCATATATCATTGCCCCATTTGGTTTTGTTTTTTACTGTATAAACTACTGATTTTTTATTATCAATACTTTTGTTGATCATTGCCCTTATATCGGGGTTGGCACTGGCAGATAGTACATTGGAGCCAATTTCTTCTTTAAATTCTTCAAGAGAATATCCCAGGAGTCGCGTAAATCCTTCATTAACCCAGTCAATTTCACCGTCGGCATTCGCTATTACAACAGAATTATCAGTTTTTGATGCAACAATCGATAATTTCTCTAATTGTTGGTTTTTTGTTTCGAGCTCTTTGGATTGCCAAACGATTTCATCTTTTTGTCTGTGTATTTCAGTATTCTTCTGTTCCAGTTGTTTATTTGCTTTCTTCTTTATTCTGTAACTTCTTAGCATTAAAAAGGCGAAAGCTATCATCATTATAAGGATAAAAATGAAGAGCAACAGTATTAATCTTTGTTCTCCAATTTTTTCAAGTTGCGTATTTATCGTGCTTTCCTGCTTTGATATTTTCTGATCCTGTTTCTCCAGAATATCTTCCTTTTGCCTGATTTCATCAGTCTTCCTTTTTAGTTCAAATTGCTTTAAACGTAATTCCTTTTCTTTTCGTTGAACCAGTTGAGACTTCTCGTATAATATCTTTTGTTGTCTTTTGATTTCATCCTTTTGCTCGGCTAGAATTTCTTTTGTACTGATAAGTTCTTTATCTGTTTTAACATATAAATCTTGCCAATTTGCTTCTTGTCCACCTCCCAGTGTTACAATTTTTCTTGATATTTCAAGACCTGCAAATAAAATGTTGCGAATATTCAATTCAAACTTTCTGTCAGGAACGTTATCTGTGAAATTGATCATGATATCATCTTCATTCACACAATTATCACTAACCAGTAGTGTGTTTGTCTTTAGTTTTTTCTTAATGTCTTTTAGTTTATCACAATTGGAATGACTAACAAAAAGTACGTTGGCATGCGGTATGTCAGAAAAATCTTCCAGACGAGTAATTACAATAGGAACGTCTTTTAGCATTCGTCCGGCACAAATACTTTTGAATGTATTATAATCTTCTTCAGAACCAGCTACAGCTATGTGAAATTGAAACAATGCTGATTCATTTTTCCATGTAACGTATTTTGCAAAACTAAAAATGAATGCTGCTTTGATTTCTTTTTGCGTGAAATTCTGCGATAATGCAGGAAATGCAATCAAAAAGATAAGGATTAGAATTATGTATTTCTTTGCTTTTGCAGTACCCATATTTGATATTATGACCTAAATATAATCAGAATTGATTAAGACTGTATTTTTTTTTCTTATAAATTAGCATATTCATTTATTTGCATTTCAATAACACGCATTATTTGGTAGTTGTTAAAAACATAGAAACAAAATCAGACAAGGAATTACTTCAGGAGTATAAAATTACTGGTGATAAGCAAGTTATTGGAGAATTTTATCGGAGATATATGAAGTTTACATTTTTCATATGTTTGAAATATTTGCAGAATTCAGAGCAAAGCGAAGAGGCGGTAATGCAAATATTTGAAAAGTTATTCGAGGATCTGAAGCGCTTTGATATTGATAATTTCAAGCCTTGGCTTCATTCTGTGGCGAGAAATCATTGCATGTTAATGCATAGGGCAAATTCTTATGCAATAAAAAGAAATGAAGAATTGAAAAAAGATTCCACTGTATTTATGGAATCGGATGATGATTTGTATCTAGATACTGAAAAAGATAATGAAATGAAGCTGAAATTTATGAAAGAGTGTCTTGAAATATTAAAGCTACAGCAAAAAGAATGTATCCAGTATTTTTATATTGAACAGAAGTGCTACCAGGAAGTTTCCGAAATTACGGGTTATAATATGAAAAAGGTGAAGAGTTATATTCAAAATGGAAAAAGAAATTTAAAAAATTGCATTGAAGGAAAGTATGAGCAACGAGCTTAAATATATTTTTGAAAAAACCGATTGTGTTTCCACCGAAATGCTTCTAAAGTATCATAGGGGAGAATTAAGCAATGCGGAAAAGCATAGGGTTGAAAGGCATTTGCTTACATGTAATGCATGCTCGGATGAGCTGGAAGGTATTGAGCTTGCTGGTGATTTGGATGCTGCATTTTTCTCTGATTTAAGTCAGTGGCCTGAAAATAAGAAAGTCAAAAAAGCTATTTTTGATGGTAGATGGAAGCTTCTTGCTGCGGCAGCAATTACAATTTTGGTTCTGCTTACATCTGTTATTACTCTTTTTGTGTATTACCCGGTGTCAGATACTCAATTGGCACAGGAAATAGAAAATATGCAAAATCAACCTGCATCTGAGCAAGAGGAGAAGACGAGAACGATTGAAAGAGAAGATAAGTTTTTT
>PKSZ01000517.1 GCA_002869425.1 Marinilabiliales bacterium | reverse complement strand
TATTGGGAGTGAAAATATTCAGTGAATCATTAATGGAATAGTTCTTATAAAATTCCTTCCATACATAAAGAAAACCTTCCGTTAGCTGATCTTCAGTCATGTTTTTAGGTTTGAACACAACATTGGCAGTATTATATTTTGTCCAGTTTGTATGAAGTAACCTGTTCTCTTTGTTAAACTTATGCCAGGATGGTGTTTGTGGAAAAGGAGTAAGAATATAGAATTCTGAAGTGTCTATTTTTGTTTTTTCTATGAACTCCAGTGTTTTGTCAAAAGAGGAAACATCCTGGTAGTCAAATCCAAATCCATGAGAACTGAATACATGAAGGCCTGCATCTTGCAATTTTTTTACAATATCTATACTCCAGTTGAAAAACCTGTCGCCACCTTTTCTCATTGCATTAATAGAAAAAGGATCACAACCTAAAACAAGATAGATGCTTACAATGCCTCCGTCTACAAGTTGTTTCAGATAATCATCATCAATAGGCATGTTTAATGACCCGGATAAAAACATTCTGGGTTTTGGATCAAGCTTTTGGGTTTCTTTAAGTAAATCCAGAAAATATGTTTTACATTCCTTGTTGGGTAGAACCAATGTGTCGTCAGTAAGAAAGAACTCTCTGAATTTTAATGATTCGATATCTTCAATTACTTTATCAATTGGGCGAAACCGAAACTCTTTTCCTCCCTCAACCGGTAAAATACAGTTTTCGCAATTGTATGAACATCCTCTCATAACCTGAACCAGTGTTGCCGACCAGTCATAACCATCTTTATCTTTAAAAATGTTGCGTTTTGGCAAAGGCATATTGGAAAGACTCGGAGATCCTCCAGTATAGAATTTCTTCAGATTTCCTGTTTTGAAGTCATTAAGAATATCAAACCATACATTTTCTGCTTCTCCAATACAAACACTGTTAAAATGCATGGAAGCTTCATCTGGCATCATCGAGGGGTGCATGCCGCCTGCAATTACTTTCTTACCTTTTTGTTTTAGTCTATCCGCAATTTTATAGGCATTTTCTGCTTGTGGTGTAAAAAAGCTTATAGCAAATAAATCTGCATCATCATCAAAATCTATAGGTTCCACGTTTTCGTCGAAAACAGTACAGGTAATATTTTCAGGAGTTAAGGATGTAAGGATTGGAATCCCAAGTGCTGGTGGCATTCTGAAATTTCCAAGGCTTTTTGATTGTGACAATTCTCCCAGTTCAGACCAGCTTTCTGTTAATTTTTCAAATTTCGGATAAATAAACCTGATTTTCATGATGATTGTTATTTCTCTGCAAAGTTAATAACTTTCTATTAAGAATATGTAAACGATAGCAGCTGTTGCGGCATCTTGCAGAAGATGAACTTCTCTGTAAATTTTATGCAAAATTTATTCTTGTATAAATAGATAATTTGTTGTTCTTTTACGACCAAAATATACAGTTTTGACGAATAGATTTGATGATATAAGACCATATTACGATAGTGAAGTTAAAGAGGCAGTACAACGTGTAATTGCTGATCAGAATATCTATCCAGTAATACAATATTTGTTTCCCGAAAAGAATCCTGAAGAGTTTAAGGCTTTTCTAAGTACTTTCGAAACCGTCTATGATTTCCAGATAAAGTTGATGCATAAAGTAATCCGAAAGATTGTAGAAAAATCAGCAAAGGAATTAACGTATAGCGGTTTTGAGAATATTACGCCTGGTGAATCATACTTGTTCATTGCAAATCATCGTGATATCATGCTGGATTCTTCAATTCTCCAGATTTTGTTGCACGAAAACGAGCATTCTACTTCGGAGATAACATTTGGTAGCAATCTGATGAAATCGCAGTTTATAATAGATATTGGTAGGTTGAACAAAATGTTTAAGGTAAACCGTGAGGCAACAGGTCGAGAAATTTTGTTGGCATCTAAGGAATTGTCTGCCTATATGCGGTATACAATTAAGGAAAAAAAGCAGGCTGCCTGGATTGCACAGCGAAGTGGAAGAACCAAAGATGGGAATGATCGCACAGAACAAGGTGTGATTAAGATGTTGAGCATGAGCGGATCAAAAGATTTTGTTGAAAATTTCTCGGAATTGAGAATTGTACCTTTGACCATCTCATATGAATATGAACCTTGTGATATACAGAAAGTAAGAGAGATGTATATTTCGAGCAAACAGGAGTATATTAAAGCTCCCGATGAAGATTTGAAAAGTATTCTTGCAGGCATTACGGATTACAAAGGTCGAATTCATTTCTCGGTAGGTGAACCTATTGTTGATAAACTAAAGGAAATTAACAACAATGCCAAAGGTGAAAGTGAAAAGCATAAGCAATTGGTTCTTGAAGTTGATCGTCAGATTCATAAGGATTATAAACTTTGGCCCAATAATTATATTGCGGCTGATACATTAAGAGAAGACAGCAAATATTCGGATGAATATACAGAAACGGAGAAAGCAGCGTTTCTAAATTATATAGATGAGAAGGTTTCAGCTGTTGATATAAATGATAAAGCCCAAATCACCAAAATGATGCTTGAGCTTTATTCCTGGCCTGTATTGAATATAGAAAGCTATGAGTAGCGTTTTTTTATCATTTCAGGTGTGAATACACAGCCAAATAGTTTGTATCCGTTTTTTTCTTTTTGAAGAACAATTCTTTGTTTTCCTTGTTCCATTACGGTTATCTTGTCATAAACCAATCCTTTCATATAAGAAAGAAGGCTTTTCATTATGGTTGTAAGTGAGGTTTCTGATTCTATGGTATATACTAATTGTGTCATGGCTTTTCTAGTTTGGTTTATGTTCTTTTTGCAGATATCGTGCCAAAAGTAAAATTTGAAGTATAAGTGAATACTCTTGTTAACAATAAAAGGTAACTCCCACGGGAAATTAAATGCTTTTTAGATATGAAGAAAAATTAAGATCTTAGAGTCTTTAAGGGAGCCTTGATTCGAAATTCGATACCTCCATCTTGTTTGTTTTTGCATTCTACTGAACCTTTTAATTTTTGTGTAACAAGGTTGTATAGAATGTTGAGCCCAAGTCCAGTTCCTGATTTACGATCGGTAGTGAAAAAGGGATCAAATATTTTTGAAATAATATCATCGGGTATTCCACTTCCATTGTCGTTAACAATTAGTTGAAGATTATCTTCAGATACTACTGTTTTAATTTCAATAAGACCATCCGATGAGTTTTTAAAGCCATGGTATAATGAATTTAATGCAAGGTTTATCACAATTTGAGACCAGATACCCTGATAGCTTTTTACAATTAAATTTTCCTGGCAGACAATGGAAACTTTTATTTTTTTTGTGTTAAGTTTTGGTTGAATGCTATTGATAATATCGTACAGATAAGCACCAAAATTAAACTCTCTTAATTCATCTGTTACCTGATCAACAGAAATCTGTTTGAAACTTTGAATTAATGTGTGTGCATTCCTCAAATTACTCAATATGAGCTTATTGGCCTCTATGCTGTCGTTAATGAACTCTTCTAGTTGTTGGCGAGTCATTTGCTTGTCTTCGTATGATTTTTTAAGGTCTTTGGATAAATTCAGAAAGGTTGATGAAGTTGTAACACCAACACCAACCGGCGTATTTACTTCATGCGCAACTCTTGATACCAAAGTTCCCAATGAGGCCATTTTTTCTGCTTCAATAAGTTTATGTTGTGTTTCCTGCAACTCTGCCAGTGTACGCTCCAGTTTTTTTCGGCTTTTCCTGATGATGAAATTACTTCTGATAAAGATTAATACAAGGAGTAGTAGCAAAATAAAACCTACAATGAAGGTATTTCTCCACTGTCTTGTTTCGGCTTCTTTAATATATACTTCATTGAGTTTCTGCTGAAATTTTGCCATAAAATCAATTTCGTCCAGCTTGAGTTGAAGAATTTCATCTGGCAATTTTATTTCATTCATATATAGGTATAGCTCTTTTAAAGAAGTAAGATTTCCGATTTCCCTGGGAAGACTTTTTAGTTTGTTTCGCTTAAGATTCAGGTAAGTAAGAGAGGACAGATTTCCAATTTCAACAGGAAGCTGGATTAGATAATTTTGTGAAATATCCAGGCGGTTCAGTTTAGCTAAATGTCCAATTTCCGGAGGAAGTATCTGTATTTTATTGTTGTTTAGGTTGAGTTCTCTAAGGTTGGATAGTTCTCCGATTTCGGGAGAAATGGTTTCAATCTTATTGTTGGCCAAGTTTAATTTTTCAAGACTTTTAAGCTCTTTAATATATGCGGGGATATCGGTTACCCGATTGTCACTTAGATCAAGGTACTTTAATTCCTGTAAGTAGATTAGTTCTTCAGGTATTTTTGTCAGGCTATTTCTCGACAAAATGAGTTCAAGTAAAGCGTTTAGATTTTTTATGGAAACCGGGAGATACTTAACAGTTGTTACCGAGAGATTTAGAGATCTTAAGTTGTAAAGTTCTCCAATTTCATAAGGTATTTCTATCAGATCGAGGTT
>PKSZ01000444.1 GCA_002869425.1 Marinilabiliales bacterium | reverse complement strand
AGTAACAAGTGGACTACTGTGTATTTTTGATCCTACTTCATACTTCCACAGCACGCTGCCATCTTTCCCATTTATGGCGTAGAAGTGATCGCCATAACTTACCCTTTTCCAACTTTCAGTTTCATTGGTGGAAGGAATTCCTTCTCCACCAATCAGTAGATCCTCCTGACCATCCTGATTAATGTCGTAAACCGCCGGAGTACCATTGAAACCACGGGAGAAATCTGTATGAAATTTCCATAATTCTCTGCCTGTTTTTCCATCCAGAGCAACCAAGCCTTTACCTTCCACAGTAAAAACTATATCCGGTGTTTCATCATTGCTAATGTTTACCAGTACAGGGCAGCTTTCTACATCATATTCAGTAGCATACTCCCATATTTTTTTTCCTTCTTCAGTATAACAATAAAAGTGGTAATTGTCGGAACCAAAATATAGCTTTCCACTGTTTACCAAAACCCCGTTTACATCATTATCGCCTAAAATGGGTGCTTGTATGTGGTGCAGTATTTTTCCGCTTTCTGCCTGAATAATGAAAACACCATCCAGACTGTCGTTGTTTTTGTTTCGGTCAACACCATTACTTCCAATATAAATTTTATTGTTGTCAAAAATTATATTTGATCTATATGTACTAAGTCCTGTTTTAACTTTCCATTTTAAAGGAAATACTGTTTCAATATCCTGGCTGTTTGAAGGTTTGCCTGATAGGAGCAGTGTAGCTAGAGTAATAAAAATCACCAATTTCATAATTTTTTATTTTCTTTCACCTTGTTTGTTAATGTAAAAGGTCTCTTTTTTAATTTTAACGTAGGCTTCGCCATCTTTAAAAGAAATTGCTTCTTTAAACTGGAAAGGTATTGCAACTTCTCCATTTCTGTTCAAGTAGCCGTAGTATTTACCTTTTTTTGCCAAAGCCAAATTATCTTTAAAATAGTACAGGTAATCGTACTGGCAAGGTATTATTTGTTTTCCATCTGAATCTATCATTCCATATTTGCCGTTGATCTTTACCAGGTTTTCAGAATCTTTGTAAAAGTCTTCAAATTTATCATATTCACAATCTATCAGAACTTTACCGTCGATATCTATAATGCCCCACTGTTTATTTTTTTGTACTTCGTAGTATTCGTCTTTAGGTTCAATGGCGTCAAACAGAAAATCCTGTACAATATTCCCGTTTTGATCAATAATGCCTATTTTATCCTCGAAATTTACGACTGCTGCAGTGGTTTTGCTAAAAGGATAAGCTGATTTGTACTTTGGTTCAATTATTTCTTTTCCGGAATAGTCTATGTATCCAAATTTATCGTTGTTTTTAATAACTGCATAATTGCCGGTAAATTGAAGAGCTTTTTGGTATTTGAAATCTGTGATGGTTTCTCCATTCATGTCGATGTAAGCATATTGATTGTTTTTTTTCACTGCAGCCCTACCATATGAAAAAGCTTCTGCATCTTCAAACCGGGGCTCGATAATCATCTTGCCTTTTTCGTTTATATATCCGAATAAATCCTTGATTGAAACCGGGGCCATACCTTCTGAAAAACCTTTTGCATATTTGTATTCGGCTTGTAGAAGTGTGTCTTGATAGAACAGGTAATATCCCCATAATTCGTTTTTTCTAAGTAAAACATTTCCTTCATTATCGAGTTTTATCTCATCATACTTACAAGGTGCCAGTTCTTTAAGCTGATATGATAATAGTCCAATCTTTCCATCTTTGATAATTTTCATGAACTCTTCATAAGCTTCAATGGTTTCAAATTTATCAATCGTACAAGGGATTATTTCTTTGCCTTCGTAGGAGTATATCCCCATCTTTTTATCATTGTAGGTCACAATAAATGGTATCTCAGCGTCGATGGCGTAATATGCCGGTAAGACCTTATCGAATTGAGCCGGGACAATAATCTTTCCATTAGAAAATGCCAGACCTGTTTTTTTGTTTTTTGTAAGTAAATACAATGGAAATTGATCGTAGTCAAAATTTTCAGCGTATTCAATTTTATCGTATTCCAGCGGTATGATAATTTCATTGCGTGTATCAATAACACCTTTCTTTTTATTATTTGTTGCAAAGAGTTGGTATTCAGCGTCATATTCATTCATTTCGAGTTTTGAGTACTGGGGCTCAATAATTGTTTTCAAATATTCATCATTCATTTCTTGATCGTAGGCATATACAGCAAATCCATATTTACCATTCAGTTTTATTATGCTGCCGTCGTATGATGAATATAGGACTCTTCCTGTATTATCGTATTTGTACTGTCCGGTTTCGTTTTCAGCTTTTATGGTGCAGTCATTAATCTGCTCTTTTTCATAGCAAGTAAACTCACCTATGCTGTTAAAACTCAATGGCAAAATATACTTGAATGTTTTTAGGTCAATTAATCCCCATAGTCCATCCAGTCTTACTTTAGCTGTACCTTGCCCCGCATAGAGCACTTCATCATACTTTTGACTTATATCACCATTTTCATTTATTAATCCGGTTTTACCATCCTTATTTTCAAAACGCAGGGCATAATACCTTATTTCCTCTTTGCTGCCGGAGCTGTAATCATTCCAGGTGTAAAAGTCATAGTTTATTGAATTCCAGATTGTTTCAGAGTGAATAAAATCTGAATACATAAAGTTTTCAGTGTCAATTGTTTTTGAAGTATTTATAAAATGTATGGAATATTGTTCATGGGGTTTTGTGCCCAGTAATATGTTGTTATAATATGTTGAAGTATCCGAAAAGTAATCATTGGTTTTATTGAATTGCTCTGAATAGACAAGATATTCAATCTTTGTGTAATCGAATGGCATATGAATAGAGCCTTTGTGATCTATCAGTCCATATGAAAAAGCCTTATCCGCTCTCTTTCCGGCTTTGTAAATGAACTTATTTGAGTATTCTCCAAAAACATCAGCAATAGTATCGTATCCACTTGTAAATTCACCATCATAAAAAATCTTATATTCATTATCACGAGCACATACCAGATCTTTTCCAAAGATGGAAATATTATCATACTCAACTGGAAGTATCATCTCTTTTGTTTTCACATTAAAGGCACCATATTTCTTTAATTCAGTGTTATTTTCCTGAAAAGATTTTTCAATAATTACTTGAAATCCTGATTTTTCAGGTTCAATAAAAACGCCTTCAAGTTCAATTCCGGGGAAAGAAATATCTGTGTATTCGCAGGGTATTATTTCATTTCCCAGTGAGTCAACAAAGCCGTAGTAGTTATCCTTTCTAAAGACATAGCCATCCCACCTTGGAGCAATATCGTTATAATTACAATCCAGGATTTGCTTGCCATCCAATGAATAAAGTCCGTAGAGAGGTTCTTTTTTAATGTCGGGAACCATTTTGGTTACAAATGCCTGTCCGTAGTAATCTTCTACATCAAAAAACTTGATGGGGACGATGTTTTTACCTGTTTTTGAGAAAATCCCAACCTTATCTTCTTTTTGTACTTTAGTAAAGGGTGTTTCTTTGTTTAGGTAATTGTCAGAAAAATCAAACTTATTGTCAAATTCTAATGGGATAATGATTTTTCCTTCTTTGTTGATAATGCCATATTTTCCTTCATATCTTACAGTAGCCAAATCATCCGAGTTGAAATAGGAGGGAGCATCTATATTGAAATCTGTGAGTATTTGACCTTTATGGTTTGCCAATGCCCAGAATTTTTCTTTTTTAAGCCAAATTAGGTTATGCACACTTTTTTCATAAGCATGATATTCACAGGAAAGAAGTTTGTCGCCATTTTTATTATAAAATCCATACAAATTGTTTTTTTGAACTGTGATCAAGTCCGATTCGTCTGTTTTAATTTCTTCATAATCTACAGGGACAATTTCTTTTCCATTTTTATCAATAAGTCCCAGCTTTCCATCAATGGAAACCCTCATAAACTTATTTGTAGGTAATTCGGCTTTCGAATATTTAATTTTTGATATAGCTTTTCCTTCTTTTGAAATATAACCCCACATGCTTTCCTGCTGAATGAGTGCTAAACCTTTTTGAAATGAATAAACATCCTGATATTGGCAGGGAATGACCAACGTTCCTGTAGAATCAATGAATCCCCATTTGTTATTTATTTGGATAGCAGCTAAGCCTTCAGAAAATCTCTTGGCCTTACTGTATTCGGCATTGCAAATACGTTTTCCTTTCGTATTTATATATCCAAATTTCCCATTTTGTATAATCCTGGCAAAGCCCTCATGAAAAGTGAAAATTTCATCAAATTCAGGAGAAGTGATTTCTTTCCCTGAAATGTTCAGGAGACCCCATTTCGATTCAATTTTGAAAGCATATAATTGGTTTCTGCAAAAGGCCAGATCGTCATATTTTATGTCTGTAATGTTTCCTGCATCTGAACTTAGATAGTATTTCCCTTTTGCTTTATCAATAGCTAAGTTGCAACCCAACGCATAACCGATATTGGTGTTTTGAGTTATTATTTTTACTATCCTTTTGTGTTT
>PKSZ01000622.1 GCA_002869425.1 Marinilabiliales bacterium | reverse complement strand
ATGTACTCATTCCGGTAGCAACAAAAAAGTCAGCAGGAAAAATTGTAAAATTTAAGGGAAATGAATACATCGTTGTATCTGCTGAAGATGCCATAAATCAAAAACCGGATATTGCCTTATTTTCAGCAGGTGGTAATGCATCCAGAGAATTGGCCCCAAAATTTGCGGATGCTGGATGCAAGGTAATCGATAATTCTTCTGCATGGAGAATGGCTGAGGACATAAAACTAATTGTTCCAGAAATTAATGCGCATCTTTTGCAAAGAGATGATATGATTATTGCAAATCCCAATTGTTCAACTATTCAGCTTTTGTTGCCATTAGCATCTTTGCATAAAAAGTATCGAATAAAACGTATTGTTGTTTCCACCTATCAATCGGTAACCGGTACAGGGAATAAGGCGGTTCTTCAGATGGAGAATGAGAGAAATAATATTAACGGAGAAATGGCCTATCCATACAGAATTGATATGAATTGCCTTCCGCATTGTGATAGCTTTACGGAAAATGCTTATACAAAAGAAGAGATGAAGCTTCTAAATGAAACGCAAAAAATTCTGGATGAAAATATACTTGTTTCTGCAACTGCAGTGCGTGTTCCCGTAGTGGGAGGGCATGGTGAATCTGTGAATGTTGAATTTCAGCGTGAGCCAGATTTAGAGGAAATAAAAGAAATCTTATCTAATTCCGAAGGACTTGTTTTGAAAGATAAGCCAGAGCAACTATTGTATCCTACGCAACTGGATTCTCACAACAGGGATGAGGTTTTTGTGGGCAGAATTAGAAAAGATTTGAGCAATTCCAAGGCAATTAATATGTGGATTGTTGCAGATAATTTACGTAAAGGAGCTGCTACAAATGCTGTGCAAGTAGCTGAATATCTTGTTGATAATGATTTATTGTAGTTATGATTGTTTATAAGTTTGGCGGTGCATCGGTAAAGGATGCAGAAGCCGTTAGAAATTTGAAATACATTTTATCTCAGAATCCGGGAAGGAAAGTTGTTGTGGTTTCTGCTATGGGAAAAATGACAAATGCATTGGAGAAGGTTTGTTATGCATATTGCAATAATCGAAATTATGAAACGGAATTACAGTTTGTAAAAGAGTTTCATTATTCTATTTGTCACAAACTGTTTAAAGATACAAATCATGAGATTTTCAATATATTGCAATCTCTTTTTGAGGAGTTGTGTGTAAAGTTGAGAAAGCCTCCAGCCAAAGAATCCAGCAAAGATTATAGCGAGATTGTTGCGTATGGAGAGATTATTTCAACAAAGATTATTAATTCTTTTCTGAAATCAGAACAGATTAAATGTGAGTTCCTTGATGTAAGAAACCTGATAAAAACAAACTATTTGTATCAGGAAGCAAAAGTAGATTGGAAAGAAACAGAAGAAAGGATTAAGGCTATTTGTAATTTTTCAGATACAGAATTGTATCTAACACAGGGGTTTATTGCTGCCAATGACAATGGTGTTACAACAACTCTTGGCAGAGAAGGTTCCGATTTTACTGCGGCAATATTTGCTCATTGTCTGGATGCTGAAAGTATGACAATTTGGAAAGATGTTCCGGGTGTTTTAAATGCAGATCCAAAATGGTTTTCAAATAAAATGAAGCTGGAAAACATTTCATACCGCGAAGCCATTGAGTTGGCCTACTACGGAGCAACAATTATTCACCCAAAAACAATAAAACCTCTTCAGAATAAGAACATTCCATTAATAGTGAGGTCTTTTCTTAATATTTCTGAAGAAGGAACCTGTATTGATCAGCAAACTTGCAATGATTCTTTGATTCCTTCTTTTATTTTCAGAATGGACCAGGTTTTAATCTCAATCTCTCCAAGAGATCTGTCATTTATAATTGAGGAAAACCTGAGTGATATTTTTGCAATGATGGCCAGATATCATGTTAGTATAAACCTGATGCAAAATTCGGCAGTTAGTTTTTCTGTATGTGTTGATAATAATCCTGCTATACTGAAAAAGCTTACTGATGAACTAAAAAAGGAGTACAGGGTGTTATTTAATTCGGGCCTTGAACTTGCAACCATCAGGCATTACAATCAGGATACACTCGATAGGGTTCTGCACAATAAGAAAATTTACCTGGAACAAAAAACCCGGCATACAGCCAGGTTTGTTATTCAAGATAAAAAGTAATTCTATTTTATTTTTTCAGGAGTGCTTTTATAAATTCATCTCCTTTAATAATACCAAAATGTCCTTCTTTTGTTGATTCTTCATTGTATTCCTGTACTTTATCCCCTTCTTCTTCAGGATTATAAATAATGAAAGGAACGGGATCGTGTGTATGGGTTTTTAAAACGCATGGTGTTGGATGATCTGGAAGTAAAGCAATGCTTACAGGTTCTTGCATTTTGGCTGTTTCTTCCATTACATATTTAACGACTCTGCTGTCAAGATATTCGATGGTTTTGGTTTTCAGTTCAATATTGCCTTCATGGCCGGCTTCATCACTAGCTTCTATATGCAGATATACCAAATCGCTATCTTTTAAAGCTTCTACTGCTGCTTTAGCTTTACCTTCATAATTGGTATCATACAAACCTGTGGACTCCGGAACTTTAATCCCTTTCATTCCAGCGTATTTACCAATACCATACAATAAGTCTACGGCAGAAATCACGGCTCCGTTTATTCCATATTGCTCCTGAAGTGTTTTCATTTCAGGTTTATGTCCTGGAGACCATGGCCAGATTGAATTTGCAGGATCTTTTCCTTCTGATTGTCTTTTTAAATTAACCGGATGCTTTTTTAAGAATTCCTGTGATTTTAATATCAGCTTGTTTAGTAAATCAGCCGTATCTGATTTTGAGTTTTTAGCTTTTACCAAAACATTTTTGTAGGCTGTTCCTGGCACATCATGCGGAGGCGTACACTGAATGTCGTTGATTCCACCTTTGATTACCAGTAAATGCCTGTAACTAACACCTTGGTATAATTTGATCTTATCTGTTTCAATTTCTTTTTTCAGATCGCGGATGATAATTTCTGCTTCTTCATTGCTGATATGTCCTGCGGAGTGATTTTTAATCTTCTCATTTTCAATACAGATAATATTACAACGCATTGCCAGATCATCAGGATCAAGATCAATGCCCATGCTCGCTGCCTCAAGAACACCACGACCCTGATACACTTTTTTTACATCGTATCCAAGCACAGCCATATTTGCAATTTCACTTCCCGGAGGCATATCGTCCGGAACAGTTACAAGCTTACCACATTTACCCAACTTACAAAGTTTGTCGATATTTGGTGTGTTTGCAGCCATTAGGGGTGTTTTATTACCCAATGTTTCAATTGGATAATCAGCCATACCGTCTCCAAGAATGATAATATATTTCATTGCCTTATTTTTTCTGTTCTACGGATTAAAATAGTTCTTCAAAAAAATGAGAGGACAAATTATGTCCTCTCGTGATGTTGTTATGAATAATTTTCCAAAAGCCACTTTTTAAAGCTCTGGTAATTGTTATCCAGTTTGATAAGCATTTCGTCCTTATTTTCAAGTCCGGCAAGACTAGGTGGCAATTCAGGATCTATATCAAGGATTTCCTGTATTTGCTCAGGGAATTTTGCCGGATGTGCAGTTTCCAGTGAAATGCATAACATGTCTTTGTCTGCTGGTTGAACTTCCAGATATGACTCCAAACCTTTCCATCCAACAGAACCGTGTGGTTCGAGCAGTACATTATATTTTTTGTATGTGCTTTCAATTGTTTGTTTGGTTTGAGCATCGGTTACGCTTATCGCAAATATCTCACTGTTCATCTTTTCCATATCGGGCATTTTTGAGATATTTCCTTTTTCGTCCATTATTCCTCCATAAAGAGCAACCAGACGAGAAAGATTACTTGGATGTCCAACATTCATCGCACTGGAAATGCAATTGAGTGAAGGTTCAATCTTTTTATATTTACCCGTTTTTAAAAATGAAGGAAATTCATCATTTTCATTGGTGGAAATTACAAATTTGTGAATTGGTAATCCCATTTTCATGGCCAGAATTCCTCCCATCATATCGCCAAAGTTTCCGGAAGGTACAGAATATATAACTTTTCCATTTGGAGCATCTTTTTTAAGCTTTGCATAAGCATAAAACTAGTACACAATCTGTGGAACCAGTCTTCCAATATTAATTGAATTGGCGGATGAAAGATTGAGGAAGTCACAATCTGTGTCTGCAAAAGCTTCCTTAACCATGGCCTGGCAATCATCAAATTTACCTTCCAGTGCAATTATTTTAACATTTTTACCTAGGGTTGTCATTTGCTTTCTTTGACGGGGCGTTACCTCGTTTTCCGGAAACAAAACAACAACTTTGATATTTTCAAGTCCATAAAAAGCATTGGCAACTGCGCTACCAGTATCTCCGGATGTTGCTGTAAGAATAATGATATTTTTCCCTTGTTTTGACAAATAATAATTCATCAGGCGTCCCATCATTCGGGCAGCAAAATCTTTAAAAGATGCTGTGGGTCCTTGATCTAGGCGTAGGATATATTTGTTATCAAAAACATTTTCCAGAGGAACATCATAATTATATGCATCCTCTATTAATGGTTTCAAATCTTCATCCGGAATTTCGCCTATCAGGAACTTTTTAATAACCTCAAAAGCAATTTCTGCATAGCTCATGCTTGCAAAGGCATCAATTTCAGCCTGTGTAAATGTTGGGATTTGTTTTGGCATATAAAGCCCCTTGTCAGGGGCTATTCCTTTAATTAGAGCCTGACTGAAAGTAACAGGATCTGCTTGTAAGTTTGTTGAATAGAATAACAAAGATTCTTTCATGTGAAAATGGTTTAGTTATTTTCCTAATAAAGCTGATGACGCACCACCTGCAGAATATTCTGGTGTTCCTGCTGAAATTTTCTTGCCATCAAGAACAGATAATGCTTGATTAAGATCTGCAATAATGTCATCCGGATGTTCAGCACCTACACACAGACGAATAAGGTTTGCAGGAATATCAGCAAGTTTTCTTCCTTCTTCACCTTGTTGTGAGTGAGTAGAAATAGCAGGAATGGTAGCTACAGATTTGATACGACCAAGGTCTGTTGCTCTCCATATTCTTTGCAATCCATCAAAGACATCACGGGTTGCCTGTGCTCCACCTTTTACTCTGAAGGACATCAGGTGACCGTAACGGTTTACTTTCTCTTCATACATTTCATCATGCTCAGAATCAACCAAAACAAGATATTTTTTAGCCAATTTATGTAGAGGGTGAGATTCCAGTCCGAGGTAATCTACTTGTTCAATGTGTTTGTGTGTTGCCAGAAACTTGGCCACTTTCATTGTGCTGCGGCTCATCACATCAACCTTTGATCTTAAGGTTCTTAGGTCGTTGATGGTCATCATTGCATTCATGGGTGAAATATTTGGGCCATTATCCCTGTTTGGTAATGCCTTAATGTACATTCCAAAGTTTGCTTTCAGATCATCATTGTCAATTTTCAGATGATTTAGATTATTCTTTGCCACTACCGCACCAGCAATACCAAAACCACTGGAAGTCATCGTTTTTGTAACCGAGTGAATTACAATGTCAGCACCCCATTCCATTGGTCTCATAAGGGCTGGAGTAGCTACCGTAGCATCTACTATCATTGGGATTCCATATTTGTTGGCAAGTGCAGCAACCTTTTCAAGATCAAAGAATGCTTGTCCCGGGTTGCTAGGCATTTCACCATAAAGGAATCTGGTGTTTTCATCAATTTGTGATTCCCATTCTCCAATATCATTAGAATTGATAATTTTTCTCCATTCGATATTTCTTTCCTCATCTTTCCTTATAGCGAATTGTTGAAATGTTCCGCCATACACCTGACAGGTTGCTACAAAATTCATTTTGGCATCAGGATTCTTTTTATCAACTGTTAGAAAAGGATCACATGCACTTTGTATAGCACCCATACCAGAAGCAGTTGCGCAGCATGATGTTGTATAATCTGTACCATAGCCTTCCAGCAAAGCTAGTACACCTTCCAGGTAATACATGCTAGGGTTTCCAATTCTGGAGTAGCACCATGTAGGAATCTGATAGCTTAGTGCTGCTTCCAT
>PKSZ01000745.1:4538-5365 GCA_002869425.1 Marinilabiliales bacterium | reverse complement strand
AAATCTCCACATATTCAGGCATCACAATCCAGGATCGTAAATCCTGAATAAAACCAGCCTTCACTACGTTAATTTTTTGAACTTTACCCAAATCAACCACCGCTTCAAAATCCTGTGCCTGATAACCCTGCCAGTTGCCTGTGCGAAAATCTTCTCCACCTCTTATATAATCAATTAAACCTTCGTCACCACCTGCAGTATATTGAGGATTATATTCGGCATTTATTATTATACTCCTTCCACCCGGTATCTTTTTAATTGAACTAGACATTACATAACTGTCCATCTGCCCCTGACATTTCGCATATGCATATAAATCTATACTTGTATCTACATAAAAAGGTTCTTCAAAAAGCCTAAAATTTGAGCTATCCTTTCCAAAACTATAATAAATATCAGCTTCTTCTGGTGACTGAATATCAATAAGAATTGAATCCTTAAAAGTTAATGCTGCATTTGTTATAAAAGGTGTTACGCTCAACTTCTCTCCTTTCAGTATGCTAACAGGAATATTTTTATCTTCTGCAGCCCACTTTGAAGGTGTTTTTCCCATTTTAAAAATCAATTCTCCACCCTCTATTATATCTGCATGTTTGATATAAGATTTCTCATACTCTTTTCCATTTAATGTTGCAGATTGAATATATACATTATCAGGGCTATTGTTTTCTGCAGTAATGGTAAATGTTTTTCCATTTTCCAATGAAATAGTCTGTTTCTTAAATACAGGCGAGCCAATCGCGTAATAATCCATTGCAGGAGTAACCGGATAAAATCCCATTGCACTTAAAACATACCATGCACTCATCTGTCCACAGTCCTCATTG
>PKSZ01000745.1:0-4519 GCA_002869425.1 Marinilabiliales bacterium | reverse complement strand
CATAATCCATCACTTTTAGATGAATACATCTCTTTCATGATTCTTCTTACCATTTTCTGGGTTTTCCAAGGCTGATTCACATAGTTATACAAGTATGCCATATGATGGCTTGGGTCATTTCCATGTGCATATTGGCCAATCAAACCAGTAATATCCACCTGATGTCGTCCTGTGGTTTGATTACTTTCAGAAAACATACTATCGAGCTTAATTGCAAGCTTTTCTTTTCCTCCATGCAGCTCTATCAGTCCGGAAATATCCTGTGGAACATAAAAAGAATACTGCCATGAATTGGCTTCAGTATAATTAAAATTAACTTCCTTTGGATCAAACGGTTCCCACCATGCGCCATTCTTTCTGGCCCTTATAAAACCTGTTTGCGGATCGTAAATATTTTTATAAAACTGACTGCGAACATAAAATCTGTCTGCAAGTTCCTGTTTTCCCATACTCTCAGCCACAGTAGCAATACACCAATCGTCATAAGCATATTCAAGTGTTTTACTAACCGATTCATGTTCTTTATCTGCAGGGATATAACCATACTTTACATACGAATCCAGACCCAAGTGCTGCTGATCAGCGCTACTTACCATAGCTTCCAATGCCAGGTTCATATCATAATCTTGTATTCCTTTCATATAAGCATCTGCAATAACAGGAACAGAATGATATCCAATCATACAACCGGTGTAATTCCCTGCCAGCTCACATACAGGTAATTGTCCTCCATCCTTGTAATGAGATAAAAAAGTATTGATAAAATCATTGGTTCTTTCCTGCTGAATCAAAGTAAAAAGAGGATGCGTAGCCCGATAAGTATCCCACAAACTGAATATAGTATAATGGTCGTGACCATCTGCATTATGAACTTGTAAATCCGTTCCTCTGTATCTTCCATCTACATCAGAGAAAATATTGGGATTAAGTAAGGAATGGTACAATGCAGTGTAAAAAATCTTTTTATTCTCTTCATTTTCGTCCTCCACCTGGATTGCAGAAAGCTCATGATTCCATTTATCCTGCACCATTTCTTTTACCTTATTGAAATCCCAGTCTGGAATCTCAGCCACAAGATTTTTCATTGAACCCTCTGCATCAACAGCGGAAATACCCAATTTTATAAGAAGTTCTTTACTTTCTTTCAAATCGAAAGTAAATACAGCTTTAATGTTTTTTGATTCAATTGTCTTCTCACCAATCAGTGTATCATTTTTATACAACATAGATGCTGCGATTGGCTGATTAAATACAGCTGTAAAATAAATATGCTGATCTTGTGCCCACGCCCTGGATCTTCTGTAACCCTGTATTGTACTATCATTTACAACTGTAATGCCTGACTCAATTACCGGATCTCGATGTTTTAGATCAACAACTACAGCTGCCTTATTTCCTGAAAATGTATAGGAATGAAAACCACATCTGGGGCTAGCTGTAAGTTTTACATCAACTGCTGCATTATCCAGCCTTACCTCATAATATCCCGGCTCTGCCTTTTCCTGATCATGAGAAAAAGCAGATTTAAACCAATAATCTTCTCCAAAAACAGCTTTCTCTTCATATGTTTTTATAGGCATCAACAAAACATCGCCATAATCAGAAACACCTGTACCACTAAGATGTGTGTGACTAAAGCCATAAATAATGCTATCCGAATAATGGTATGCCGAACAACCATCCCAACCCGTCAGGCGGGTATCCGGACTTAGTTGTACCATTCCAAACGGCGCAGAAGCCCCAGGATAGGTATGCCCATGACCACCAGTTCCAACAAATGGGTCTACATAGGTTATTAATTTTTCGTTTTTCTTTACAACTTCACCACATGCCAGCATCATAAGGGCTGCCAAAACGAACAAGCCAATTTTTCTCATAGCTTAATTATTTTTTAATATGCACATCTCTTTGAGGAAACGGAATGGTTACATTATTCTCTCTGAATGCTTTATCGATCATAAACCTCAAATCGCTTTTAACGTTTTCAACCACAAAAGTTTTGTCTGACCAGAAAAAAAGCTGAAAAACCAGAGATGAATCACCAAAATCATTAAAACGAACAAAAGGCTCCGGATTGTGTTCAATCGTCTCATGTTCCTGCGCACACTGCAAAAGCAACGAAGAAACCAACTCAACATCAGAACCATAGGCAACTCCTACCTGTACCATAAATCGCGTACTTTGATGAATATGACTCCAGTTTACTACCCTTTTACTCACTAAGTTTGAATTGGGAACAATTAAGCGAATATCATCTCTTGTATTCACAACAGATGTTCTCAATCCAATTTGTTCTACCTTGCCAACCACTCCATCAAATTCAATTACATCATTTACTTTCAGCGTTCCTTCAAACAAAAGAATTATTCCAGAAACAATATCATTAAAAAGTTGCTGTATACCCAATCCCAAACCCACAAGCAAGGCTGCAGAGCCGGCCATTAACAATGAAATATCCAGTCCTATTGTATCTAGTGCTATTAAAATAGCAAGTACCCAGATAATATACTTTGTAAGAAGAAAAACGGAATTGCTTTTCCCAATATCCAGCATCCTGTCTCGAACCTTTCTCCTGAAAAAGCGCCTCAACAATTTTATAAGCAGAAATGCAACTACTAGTACAATCAATGCAATGGCAAGATTGTAGACAGACATTGAAAAGCCCTCTAATTCAATTATTCTATAATTTATTATCTCTTTAAATGTCATATAGTTATAATATTTCGTTCCAGGCCAGTGCTGAAGCACCTAAAATGGCAGCATTTCTATCCATTAGTTCTGAAACAAGTATTCGTACTTTTCCCTTAAATATTTCAAGTAAATATTTATCAAGATAAGTATCCAAAGGTTTCAATAAAAGATCGCCTGCAGATGCAAGACCTCCAAATAAGATTATGGCCTGAGGACTGGTTATTGCTATTGCATTAGATATTCCTATTGCCAACATACGTGCTGTTTCATCAAATGCGCGCAAGGCTATTTTATCACCCATTTCTGCCTTGTTAAACAAATCTTTGGCAGTAAGTTCTTCCGAAACAGAACCTGATTTAAAGTTCTGCATTAATACATTGTATGTTTTAATTAAACCTGTAGCAGAAGCGTAAGTTTCAAGACATCCTCTGCGTCCACATCCGCATTGACGACCTTCAGGAACTACAATAGTATGACCAAGCTCACCTGCAAAACCATCATGACCATACATTAATTGACCATTACTATAAAACCCTGATCCCAAACCTGTTCCAAGCGTTATTACAATAAAATCATTCAATTTTTTGGCACTTCCGTACATCTTTTCCCCAATTGCTGCAGCATTGGCATCGTTTGTTAAAAAGGTTTTTACTCCTGTCTGTCTTATAAACATCTCAGCAAGTTTCACCTTTCCTTTCCATTGAAGATTTGGAGCAAACTCAATGGATCCACTATAAATATTTCCATTGGGTGCACCAATACCTATGGCCTCAAGACTATAATCTTTATCCGTGCAGTAAGTGGAAATTTTATTCGAAATTACCTGTACAAAATCTTCTGGTTTCTGATAGTCTTTTGTTGAAACCGTAAACTCATACAATATTTCTCCTTCCTTATTTACAAACCCCACAACGGAATTGGTTCCTCCAATATCAATCCCTGCTACAACTTGCATATTCCTAATCATTTTTAACTTTAATTTTATGACCATTCAATCCATAAAACATCAAATATGCCATTCCTATTAATGGTATAATAAAAGATGCCTGAATTGAATATGATTCTATTATTTCGGACTGAATCCTTGGCAATACTGCACCCCCTACTATTGCCATCACCAAAAGAGATGAACCCTGACTTGTATATTTCCCAAGGTCTTTTATTGCCAATGTAAAAACATTTGACCATCCAATAGAGAAAAACAAACCGGTTCCAATAATTGACCACATTGCCAAACTCCCTTTTGAAAACATTGCAACAACTAAAAGAACAGCATTTATCATACTGAAAATCACCAACGATTTTGCCGCTTTTCCTGACCCCAGCAAAAATGCAAAATAATTAACAGCAAGATATATTATAAATATAGAAACATCTGAAATATTTAACAACTGTATGGAGAATTCTTTACCGGTATATTTAATTCCTGTCACTAAGAAAATAAATGCAAATACCCCAAGAGAAATAAGAAGAAGCATAACATATTTTCTTCTCCGACCAATATTATCATTAAGTGAAACACTTGCCATCAAACGTCCAGTCATTAATCCTCCCCAAAAATATGACAAAAAATAACTGGCATTTTCTTCTGTCATTCCCATAATCTCCTTACTCTTTAAAAACTCAACCAACCACGTTCCCACCGAAACTTCAGATCCTACGTAGAAAAATATTGCAAGTATGCCAAGACTCAAATGCCTGTTTTTTAAAACCCCCAATCCGGGTTCTATTGTTTCATCATTAACAAATGATGGCATATTTGAGACCTTTACCAAAACAGCAAATAAGAAAAACATAACACCATAAATCAAATAAGTTTTACCAACTG
>PKSZ01000393.1 GCA_002869425.1 Marinilabiliales bacterium | reverse complement strand
AACAATGAGCGTGTTCGGTTAATTATAGATAAGATTCAACATTATTGTTCAGACTTAAATACTGTCAAAGCCATTGGATTTTGTAATTCGATCAAACACGCTGAGTTCATGTCCTCTGAATTTAATAAACGTGGATTAAAGGCAACCAGTTTAGTGAGTGGCGGAAGTGATAATAACGTTGAAAGGGATAAAATAAAGCAATCCTTAGAATCAGGTGCTATAAATTGTGTTTTTGTACGAGATATTTATAATGAAGGAGTTGATATTCCTTCCATAAATACGGTGCTTTTTTTAAGACCAACGGAGAGTCTTACTATATATTTACAACAACTTGGAAGGGGACTTCGACTGGAAGAAGGAAAAGAATGTTTAACTGTATTAGATTTTGTTAGCCAAGCAAATCAGAAATACAACTATACAGAAAAGATTAGAGCTTTAGTTGGCAGAACCTCAAAGACAATCACCGAAGAAATTGAAGAAGGATTTCCTCATGTACCATTTGGATGCAGTATCAAAATGGAGAAATTGGCAGCCAAGTACATTCTTTCGAATATTAAGGATGCAATATATGATGCTAGAAGAATACAAAGTGCATTAAGGCTTTTCCTATCTGATGGGAATGATGTCTCATTATTCAAATTTCTTCAGGATAATGAAATGGATATCAAGGAAATATACAAGGGTAATAATAATTGGATTAGTCACTTGCAGAAAATAGATAGACTACCTCAGAATAATGATGAACATTATATTCATTTAACCAAAAGCACTAAACGTTTATTACATATAAATTCTAGGTCTTATTTAAACTTTATTGAAAGTTTGTTTAATTCAAATATCATAGCACTTAGTAATGAAGTTCAGCAGCAGTATTTAATGATGTTTTATTATGATATTTGGCAAAAACCAGTATCAGAATGGGGTTTTGATTCAATAGAAGAAAGCATTGATGAAATTAAAAATTATCCACAAATTGTTGAAGAAATCCTATGTATTTGTAAGTATCTTAAAGCTAAAATTGATGTGAGTACAGCTGTCTTTGATTCAGATTTTCCTATTGCACTTGAGCTTCATGCAAAATATATTCGAGATGAAGTGCTAGCTTCATTTGGGTGTCATGAAGAAGACAAAAAATCAAGTTCAAGAGAAGGCGTGCTACAGATTAAAGAAAAAAACACAGAGCTTTTATTTGTCACCTTAGACAAATCGGATAAATCCTTTTCCCCAACCACAGCATATGAAGATTATGCTATAAGTGAGAAAATATTTCATTGGCAGAGTCAAAATGCTACCGCTCCTCATTCAAAAGTAGGCTTGTCCTATATCAAACACAAGGAAAAAGGGAAGTTGATACTACTTTTTGTACGCGAAAGGACTAAGGATGATTATGGCTTTACTATGCCATTCCATTTTCTTGGTCCTGTAAACTACTTAAGTCATAGAGGATCAAAACCAATGAGTATAAAATGGGAGTTAGAAAATGAACTGCCGGCCTCCTTATGGGAATATGCTGGTAAAATGGCACATGGTTAGAACTTATGAAAACGATTAAAGTTGTTTGCGGTATAATTAGAAATGGCGATAAAATATTTATTGCCAGAAGAAGAAAGGAGAAATCTCTAGGAGGATTCTGGGAGTTTCCAGGAGGTAAACTGGAGGATGGGGAAGATCCAAAGGATGCCTTGGAAAGAGAATTGCAAGAAGAGTTGAGCATGGAGGTGGTTGTTGAAGATTATTTCATGACAAACATTCATAAATATTCAACCTTCACTATTGAGCTTATTGCATATCACTGTAATTTCATATCTGCAGCAGGCTCTTCAACAGACCATGATAAAAGCGAATGGATAATTCCAAGTAAACTTTCTGAATTTAATTTAGCACCTGCAGATATTTCGATTGCTCTAAAATTTATAGAGGTAAGTTGGGGTAGGTGATCAGAAAGTACTATTTCGGATATTTCTCCTCAGCCACCATAAAAGGCCCCAGCTTATTATAATAAGCCATAAGAATAATTCCGCCAACTGCACCAATTCCAAAAGCAATAGCTATACGTTTCCATTGCTTTTTCTGCATCTTCTGAAACCGCACGGTCTGGTGCTGGTTCAGTGGGATAGAGCCGAAAACGTTTTTCAGGTCCTGTGTCGTCCAGTTTAAATCTGTGTAATCCATAACATTCTGTTTGAAAAGGTTAATAAAAATAGATCGGGTTCTACCCATGCCAGGGCATAATCGCCAAATTCAGCAATTCGAAGATCCGGATCCCGGGGGTGTGTTATTATTCTGTCGTATTGTCTAATATCAATATTGTGCTTTTTAAGCATCATACCAGACACATTCACTTCTTTCTGACTGCCCAGAAGCTTCCAGAAGCCCTCGGTGTTGTTGTTTTGTGACTTTTCTGCTTGAGGTGTAGGTAGTTTCTGTTCAGCAATAACACCTCCTTCCTCAAAAGCTTCGGGTCTGTTTTCTCTTAGCCATTTGGCTCTGTGCTTACAATAGTCTTTTCGTCCGTATTTTTCCTGGCAGTAATGCCTGTTCCCATCGTTTGCCATGAATGGTTCGCGACATTCAGGATTCCCACAAATCCTGTATAGATAGTGGTTTGGGTCCAATGGAATTTTCTTGTGTTTTGCCATAATTATTGATTATTCTTGTGTTTATATTCCTGCAGTTCTTTATCGATCCGTTTCATCAGTATGGTGTTCTGAGTCACAATGAAGCCTATCATTGATATCATTCCCAGGCTTAACCCCAGAATTATTAATGTTTGATTTTTTTCATTTTTCATGATATTTATTCTTTAATTAAAACTCCTCTCTTTTGTTATCTTCAATTAGCTTTTCAAGGCTTGCTCTGGAATAAAAAATGCGATTCCC
This sequence comes from Marinilabiliales bacterium, assembly GCA_002869425.1. GTDB lineage: Bacteria > Bacteroidota > Bacteroidia > Bacteroidales > BM523 > BM523. Next base: position 1,648 of record PKSZ01000393.1, on the reverse strand, counting down.
AATTTTTGAAAACTCAACAGCTCCTGAATCTCTTTTTTGCTGCCACCAGGTGCGGCCAAAAGGCAGTAATTCATTAGCTTGCTTCTGTGTGAGTTTATCGTTTTTGATTGTGTTCTGGTTCAGTATTTCTTTTAGTTCTTTTATTTCCTTATGTAGTTCATCAAATTTTTTATCAATTGATTTGTGATACTTCGTGAAATCTTTTTCCGGAATTATCAAAATCCTATCTCTTATATCAGCCAAATTGATGGTCATAATTATTACTAAACTTGCTCTAATAAAAATACGACCAAAATCAAGACAACTCAAAAAATTAAAGTTGACAAATCGTTCAATTTTTGTAAACTTTAGTGCTATAGCAAAGGAAAAATTGTAAACTATATTTTTTATCCTCACCAAAAATTACGAGAAAATCAATCAAACAATTACGGAAAAATCAGTTTTTTGCAAAAATGAAATTACGGGAGAAACGTCATTTTTGGACTCCCGGTAGCATAAAGTGATTAAACTACTATTTGTAACAAATACAGTTTTCAGCAAATGTATTAGGTTAAGTTTTCACTGATATATGATCAAATATGTTCAGCTTTTAATAGAATCTAAACTATATTCTATTTCATAATCATCATTCTCTATTCGAACTATTAAATACTCAAGAAGTTTATCTGTTCCTCCAAGTCTTTTGTAGTCTTGATACAACTTTTGGTTGTCAAAGCAGTTGGTTTGAATGATTATTATGCCTATAAATTTGGGTTTTGGCTGCATTGATAATAGATATTCATACCATGCAGTTGTTTGAAAATTACTATCTCTAACGATAAGTTTAGACAATATAGAAGGTTCTAATCCTGATTCAAATATTTTTATTCTCCATTTTTTTTTCCATTCTTCATCTTTTATTCTACCTAATAGGTAAAGTTTTGAGTTATTTGGAAGTTCAGTGTTGAAAAAGAAATTTTTCCAGTATGGTGTTTGTAATTGTGGACATTTTCCAAATATTTCAACTGCTTCAACAATATCTTTTTCTTTATTAATATAATGTTTGAACTTTCTGCTAGTACGTAATTCAGGGAAGAATATTAAACATTCTTTTAAGATTTTAGTATTTGAGATTTTATAAAATATTTCCGCGAGTTTCTTTTCAATAATATTTATCATTTCAATATTAAAATAAGATTCGCATAGCCATAATAAGTTTTTTGCATATTGGTCAGCATTAAATGATATTTGATCTATTACTTCCATCGGGTCGAATTTTTTTTCCCATATGGCAGGATAGTAGTTAAAGTCAAATTCGCTAAGACCGCTTTTCATTCTTATGTATTCTAAAAAATCCATATTAGAATGATCTGAAAGTTGAGTTAATGAGATTTCCATTTTTTTTGATTCAAATCTATTTTTGTGTTTCGCCAAAATGTGGCGTACCTTTGAAAAAATGATTAGTCATACTATGTCGTATTGCTCACCATAAATTGCAAAGAAAATGTCAAAACAAGGTTATATCAGACGATATTCAGTCATATTAGAAAAAGTAGAAAACAGTCACTACCCTTCAAGAACGCAGATAATGGATTTTCTGGAGGATCTCGGATTTGAAATATCTGACCGGACTTTTGATAGGGACATAAAGGAGTTGAGAGAAGAATTT
>PKSZ01000328.1 GCA_002869425.1 Marinilabiliales bacterium | reverse complement strand
GCCAGTCTTCATAATATTCAGCGATAGCCTCTAGCTCTTTAACGCAAGGTTTACACCAGGTTGCCCAAAAGTCTATAATTATAGGACCGTCATTGCTAATTTTTGAAGTATTGAAGGGTTTTCCTTCAATATCTTTTATTTCCGTTGCAGGTATTTGAGCTATTGCACTTAAACAAGCAATACTAAGGAGGCTGAATAGAAAAAGCTTTTTCATGATATTTATTTTATAATTATTAATATGAATTTAAGCATAATCGAATAAGCATGCAAGATAAATTATATTCAAGTATATATATAATTATACGTAGGGAAACGATGGTTCTACTAAATAAAAAAAGCAGTACCCCAAAGGATACTGCTTTTATACGAGATATAAACTATTACTCTATTTTACAAGTGTAATTTTCTTAGCAACTACATCATTTTCAGTTACAACCTTAACAATGTATGTTCCTTTTGATTCGTTTGAAAGATCAATCTTGTTAAATTGATTTGCATTTTCAACAATTGTAATTACTTCACCCAGTGAATTGAATACATAGATGGTTGAATTTTCAGCATTTGAAATATAAAGCTGACCATCTGTTTGGTTTGGATAGATGCTTACATTGCTTTCAATGTTTGTTTTGTTTGCAGAAAGTGGTAATAAATCTGACAATTTAATTCTGATAGAATTGTGTACAAAACGATTGTTAACATCACTTGCATCAATTTGATTAACCATAGCAACAAGATAAAGATTATCATATACCCATGTTGGATCTACAGTGAAAGTATAATCTTTTGTATAGTCATCACCAGTACTTGTTCCAGTAGTAATCTCATCACCCCACATATCTGAGATCGCATCTCTGATAACATCGTGGTGAGTCCATGTGCCTGTAAAACCAGCTTGGTTTGTAGATTCGATATCATCTTCAGTAATCCAGAGTGAAGTACCTACAGTTCCAGAAAGAGCACCTACAAAGTTACCATGAACTGTTGCATTCAATGCATTTGTTCCTTGGTCATAGGTTCCGTTAATTTCTACTGTTACAAAAGCAGGAGTATTTACTCTTTCATCAATTGCATTTCCTCCGTAAGGATCACCACACCAGAATGCTGGAGCAGCATAATATGTAGTTGCATCATATGTTCCTGTAATGTTTACATCATCAAAGAAGAATCTGTCAGCCATACCAGCAGGAGCAAATGTTCCTGATAGGCCTTCGAACATAACAAGCATATCTTCGTTTTCAGGAATTGTGAAATCGTCAGTGTAATATGCTGAGTGATGAACCATCATAATCATATTCGGATTTGTTGACATATAATCGTGAAGGTATGTTGCAACTGGTGGACAGTTTGGACACTGTTCTGTTGAGAATTCTTCGAAAAGAACTGTTCTTGGAACCATGTTAGAGTTGATGTTGATGTCTTTACTACCTGTATTATTTGCAGTATTTTCATCAGCACCGCCATTAACTGCAGTTATTTCTACGTTAATTGTATAAGTTCCGTCAGTTGTGAAGTTATAAGGTACATCGTGTGTAAATGTTCCAGTTTCAGCTGTAGCAATATTTACACCTGTAACAGTATATGTAGTACTGTTTGTTCCTCCGTCGATATTATAAACAACATCGTATGAGGTAACAGGATCTGAACCAAGATTGTAAATAGTTCCTGTAATGTCAATGCTTCCAGGGTTGGCATAAAGCGGAGTGTTTATGCTTTGAAGGGCAACATCGTTTGTTGGACAACCGGTTCCGATACCCATTGTAGCTTCTTCACTACCAAAATCACCACCTGTTGCAAGAGAAGTTCCGTTGTATAATACTTCGTAACTACCTGAACCATAATCACAGCAAATACCATCGCCATATGCATCATAAATTGTGAATGTATAACACTGGTCAGAAGAAACGCAAATATCTTCAGTGATAGTTGGTACACTTCCGTCATAACCTGAACCTGACGCTACAGTTTCTGATGTAAGTGTGTTTACCAAATCCCAGCTTGTTTCATCGGCGTAGTCGTCAAATGTAATTGTAACAGTTACTGTTGCATCAGCAGAAGTGACGGTCTCAGTAAGTGCATCGTTAGCTGTGTTTACGTCTGTTCCAAGAGCAGTGTAAGCATTTATGCTGTATGTTCCTGCAGTTGAAAGATCAGCAGTTTGTGTAAATGAATAATCAAGTGTACCACCTTGTGGAACTGTTCCAGTTACTGTTTCTGTTACAACAGTACCACCATCAACCTGATAAGAGATATCAAAGTTTGAAGCATCAACAGAACCGTAATTTGTAATTGTTGCAATAATTGTTTCAGTAGCAGAAAGTGCACAAGTTGCTGATCCAACTGAAATAGCAGAAACGCCAACATCTTCAATATCTGCACAGCCATTGCCTATGAAATCAACAGTAAAGTCTGCTGTTTGCTGGCCTGCTGTTGTTGTACCACCAACCGGAGTTCCGTTATAAGAAATCTCAAGATAACCATCATCTCCCATTCCTCCGTTTTCTCCTGCTGTAAATGCAAAAGTATAGCAATCGTTATCAAGAACACAAACATCATCAGAAACATTAATATTCCATTGGTATGCACCGTGTGAAGCAATAACAGTTCCTGTAGAATTTGTTATTGTCCATGACTGACCACCATTTGCCGGAGTATAACCTGCAACTGTAATATAGGCATCTGCACTTGTTATTTGTTCTGTATATGAGTCATTTGTAGCATCAGCATCACCTGAAAGAGCAACTGTTGCTGTTACATCGTAATAAGCAAGTGTTGAGAAATCAGCAGTCTGAGTAAATGAATAATCGTATGTTTCAGATGGATTAATAGAAGCAGAAACAGTTTCAGTTACTACTGTCCCACCGTCAATCTGATAAGATACATCAAAATTTGAAATTGCAGACCCACTGTTGTTTAGTATAGAAACAGTTACGGTTTCTGATGCGCCCAGAGCACATCCGCCGTCGTTATTTGGAGCTGTGATGTCAACAATTGCAGCATCGGTAAGTGTGTTCTCAAAAACTTCAATGTCGTCAATTTTGATGTAAAAAGCATTAGTGTCATAATGACGAAAAGCAATGTAAATAGTTGATCCCGCATATGATGAAAGGTCTGCAGTATGTTCTTCAAAAACAGCGGCATCAGTGTTTGACGGTTCTCCACTATAAAGCATAGTCGTGAAGTCAGCAGGGGTGCTTCCTGTAGTTGAAACATAAACTTCGTAATGGTCTGGCCATGCAACATCCTGGTTTGCAGCCCACCATCCTAAAGTTACGTTTCCTGTAGCAGTTGAAAGGTCAATCGCGCTGGAAATGAGCCAGTTGTCTGCAGTTAAGGCTCCTGCTGTACTAGTCCAGGATGCAGATACTGCGCAACCCGTTGAAGCATTTGCTCCACCCCAGGTTGTATTGGCTTCCCAGATGCTTGCGTCACCATCTTCGTCTAAGTTACTCCAGGCAGAAAGATCACCTGCTTCAAAATCTTCAGAAAAGAAGGTAACCTGTACATCCTTTTGTGTGTTTTCATGTGTCGTCGCTATTTGCTCATTTATTGCTTGTTTGCCAGGCTTAAGCTTCTTATACGTTTTGTAAGGAGCTACCTGTGCTATTGCAATACCTGCAATAAGTAAGGCAGTTAGCAGTGTGTAAACTTTTTTCATTGTAAAAAGAGTTTTTGGTTAATACTGCAACAAATATAGATTTTAATTTAATTGCTTATTGCACAGAACGTATAATAAGGGGAATATTTTGTATAAAATATTGCTAGTTTACTTGATCTTGACTGGGTTTCTAAGTTGAAAATATATAATTGCCAGTGTGATTCCTGCAAAATTGGCAGCTAAATCAATCATATCGGAGTTTCTGGAAATTATAACTGTTCCCTGTAATAATTCAATAATTCCACTATAAGCAAATGCAAATGAGCTAAACAATATGGTAAAAAGAATTTTGTTTAGTTTTTTTAATTCTATTCTTCTTAAAAGGAGAAAATTTAAAACAAAATAGAATCCTGCATGAATAAATTTGTCGAAGTAAATTTTTTTCCAGAATGGTGTCTGCAGAGGATCGAATGAGTTTCCCGGAATGAGAGAAAGTACTGAAATGAATACGATCCAACCAATGATAAAAGACAAATTTAATGTCTTGGAATTCATGGATTTGCTTTTACTTTAACTAAACTTGATAATTAATATGTAATTTAGGCAACAAATCTAATGAATTATCGTAGAACCAACTTGGTATATCAATGTTGATATTTTTGTAGTAAGCAATAAAATTTACAAATAAGTCCATTCGTGTTTTATGGAAATGTCAAAAGAAAAAGAGCTGTTAAAAAGAATTTCGGAGCTTGTTAAACAAAACAAATCTCTTCAGGAGCAGGTGCGAACACTTTCAGATGAGAATGAAAAGTTGTTTCTTAAAAATGAGAAGAACAAGAATCTTCTTGCAAAATTAAGAGTTACAGACGAAGACAAAAAGTCGAGTCTGGAAGGAGCGAGCAAGCACTTAAAATTTAAAATGGCCACAGTGCTATTTGCAGATATTCAGG
>PKSZ01000309.1 GCA_002869425.1 Marinilabiliales bacterium | reverse complement strand
CAAGATGAAACAGGCGTTAAAATCTATGCCGTTTCAATAGACAATTCAAGGAGTATGGGTAAAGTAGCACCTTTTGTTAATGGTAAAGGGTGGGAGTATGAAGTTCTGCTGGATCCTAATAGTGCTTTCAAAAGAGCAATGAATGTTGTAAATGTACCTCATGTTTTCCTTCTTGATAAAGATGGTAATGTTTTGTATCAGCACACAACATATGCAGAAGGTGACGAGGAAGAGCTTTTCGAGCTTATCAAAAAAGTAGCCAACGGAGAAAAAATTGACTAACAATGAAAAAACTGTTTCTTTTAATTTGTGCCTTTTCAGCAATATTTACAGGCTTTGCTCAACAGAATGAAGGCCAATTGCATGGAAATTTCCAAATGGATATGCAATCTTATGCTGAAGACACCTTAATTGGTGCCTCAAAAGCACCAGAAATTGCATTAATGAATTCTTATGCCAATTTCAACTATACAAAAGGTAAATTCTCGGCAGGAGTTCGTTATGAAGGATACTTGAATACCCTTCAGGGATATATGAATGAGGGTAAAAGGAATGACAAAGTAGGATTTCCATATAAGTATGCAACCTACGCTTCTGATGAACTGGAAGTAACAGTTGGAAACTATTATGACCAATTTGGCAATGGCCTGATCTTTAGGTCATATGAAGACAAGCTACTCGGCTATGATAATGCAATGCAAGGCGTTAGGATTCGATATAACCCCTTTAAAGGATTAACCCTAAAAGGAATTGTTGGTCAACAAAGATATTATTTTGATTATACAGGATTAGTTAGGGGTATCGATGGTGAATTGGTCCTGAACGAACTGGAAGCTCTTTCCAAAATGAAACCATACCTTATTCTGGGTGGAAGTTTTATTAGCAAATATCAGGAAGACAAAGATCCTGTCTATATTCTTCCGGAAAATGTTGCAGCCATGGCAGGTAGAATGAATCTATACTGGGGTAAATTCAGCCTTTCTTCTGAATATGCATACAAAATTAATGATCCATCAACTGAAAATGGTCTTATATATAAACCCGGTAATGCCATATTGGTAAATGCCACATTTTCTCAAAAGGGTCTGGGTGTTTTTGCCAGTTTCAAGCGCGTTGATAATATGGGATTTCGTTCATACAGAACGGCAACATTGAACAACCTCATCATAAACAACTTGCCTGTTGTAACAAAGAATCACACCTACGCATTGATGGCTTTTTATCCATATGCAACACAAACCAATGGAGAAGTTGGAGGACAGCTTGAAGTAATGTATAAATTTAAGAAAGGGACATTACTGGGTGGTAAATATGGTACAAATTTAAGTGTTAATTTTTCACAAGTTAATGGCTTAATAAAAACCCAACCCAATGATTCAACAGCAATTGGCACACCTGGAACACTGGGATATATAACTGAACCTTACAGTACTGGAGACTCTTTAGGCAACAGTCCATTTCACTTGGGTGATGAGTTGTTCTTCAATGATATCAATGTTGAAATAAGTAAAAAAATCAACAAAAAGTTAAAATTGAAATATAATTTCATGTATTTCGATTATAACCAAGGAATTATTGAAGGACACGGAGATATGGTACATGGCAATGTTAATGTTCTGGATATTACCTACAAACTCATGCCAAAGCATGCGCTCAGGCTGGAAATGCAACATATGTACACAAAACAAGATAAAGGTAATTGGGCAATGGGACTACTTGAGTATAGCGTTTCCCCAAGCTGGTTCTTCACAATAATTGATCAATACAATTACGGCAACAGCGATGAAGCGCATCAAACGCATTATTACAAAGCAGCCATAGGTTATACTAAAAAAGCCAATCGAATACAAATAGGCTATGGAAAACAACGTGAAGGAATTTTGTGTGTAGGAGGAGTTTGCAGAGCCGTACCTGCAGCCAATGGTTTTACAATTTCAATTACTAGTAGTTTTTAATTATTGATTATGAAAAATTTATATATTCTAACAATTGTACTGGCTGTCTTTTCATTCTCATCTTGTGATGTACTGGAAGAGCCTTATATGGTAGATACTTCAACCAATCAAAACCAAAATCCAGACACAAGTACAAACGATACTGTTCGGACATATTATCAAAAAATCCTGGTAGAAGACTTTACCGGACATAAATGTCAAAACTGTCCCCGCGGACACAGAACTATTGAACAATTGCACAATATCTATGGCGACACCATGATCGCAATCTCCATTCATTGTGGTTATTATTCAGTGCCAGCTGCGTCGGGCACGGAATTTACCTATGATTTTAGAACAGATGTTGGTGATGAACTGGGTGGAGATGGTGTAAACGATTATTATGGTTTCTATGGTATACAAGGATACCCTGCCGGCTTAGTTCAGACATTGGCAAAAGAAAGCCTTAGTGGTAACGACACCTGGGGAGGACAGGTATCAACTATTGACAGATCTACTTGTAATATAGGTATATGGATTGAAACCGAATATGATGAACCCAACCATCAGGCAAGTGCTACAATAGAAACTGAATTCCTGAATGATGTTACAGAACCCATGAATCTCACTGTATATATTATCGAAAGTGGTATTATCAACTGGCAGGTAGATATTGACGATCCGCATGTGCATGTTGAAGACTACGAGCACAATCATGTATTAAGAGGCTCCTTTAATGGAACCTGGGGTGAAAGCATAAGCACCGGAAACCTTGCAGGAGATAAACTGGTTAATACATACACAATGGATATGGGCTCCGACTGGGTTCCTGAAAATTGTGCTATCGTTGCCTTCATTTACAATTCGAACACACTTGAGGTTCTACAGGTTGAAGAAAAGCACTTGATTCACGAATAAGGATATCCTCAATATTAACGAAAACTTTTTTAAAGGGCTGTTTCATCAAAATGTTCCAGCCTTTTTTATATGTTCAACCGCCAAAAAATAGCAGAACTATTCTTTTAATCGACTTATTCGCTTAATCAAAATTACAATAACCTGTTTCAAATAAAACAAAAGCCTATTTTGTGTTCATTCCCCTGCCATAATCAGCAGGAATAGAATTGTTTTTAAAACAAAAAGGGCATCCACTTTTAGGATACCCTTCACTATTGAATTGGAATAAAGATTATTGCTTAATCACTTTTCCACTGGCTTTCACATTATTATCTATAATCAATCTGTAAATATAAATACCTTTTGGCAATGTGGAAACATCAACTGCATTCCTGTTTATAAAGCTCAAACTCTTCTTTTCGAGCACCTTATTACCAATTGAGTTATACAACTCAAACGTTTGATTCGAACCCTGCTCAGGGCTTTCAAAATAGAACATGTCGCTTACAGGATTTGGATAAACATGAAGCTCTTTCACCATAAGATCATCAACAGCCCCAACCGTATCTGCCTTATACTCAACATAAACAAAAGAGCTTACACCTGCCTGATTGTCAAAGAATGTATATTTAATTAAGGACGTTCCATCATTCAAATTTGGACTGTAGTGAGCTGCAAACTCTGTGATTGTATCTCCCACATTCATGGTCATGGAGTTCTGTGAAGTATCAATAAAAGGCAAATAACACTGACCTGCCCAGCAAATCTCGTTATTTGTGCCTGACACTATATCAACTTCTTCTCTTGCTGCAAAAACATCATATGCCTGATATCCTTCATTAACTACATGAATCGCTATCTCCAACTGATTATCGTTGATTGTGCCAGCTACATAAAGCGTATCCTCATTTACAACATTACCCAAAGTATCCAATAATACAAGCTCCGATCCACTTTGCTCTGCCTGGCTAATAAAGCGAATGTATAATTCGCTATGAACAACTGCATTACTATCATAAAATTCGTACTTCATTAAAGCTGTTCCTTCGTTACCAAAAGGCCTGAAGTGCGCAGAAAAATCAGGAACAGTATCACCTGGCGACATAGTCAGTGAGTTATTCGAAGTTACTACATACGGTAAATAACATTGACCAGCCCAGCAAAATTCATTACCTGATCCAGTTACATCCTGGATTACCGTTTTGGTCACCCAAACTGTATAATCCGAAGAACCAGAATTGGTTACTCGTAAATATTTATCGAAAACTGTTTCACTTGATAATCCTACAACTTCAAGAGTATCATCATTTACTACAGTTCCGTCAAGCTCCATCAGTACAATCTCCGGACCTGTTTGTTCTGCCTGACTTATAAACCGAATGTATAATTCGCTATGAACCATAGCTGTACTATCGTAAAACTCATACTTCATTAGAGCTGTTCCTTCGTTACCAAAAGGCCTGAAGTGTGCTGAAAAATCAGGAACGGTATCTCCGGGAGACATGGTCAATGAGTTATTTGATGTTGTGACATAAGGTAAATAACACTGACCTGCCCAACAAAATTCGTTTCCTGATCCTGTTACATCCTGTATTACCGTTTTGGTTACCCAAACTGTATAATCCGAAGAACCAGAATTGGTTACCCGTAAATATTTATCGAAAACTGTTTCACTTGATAATCCTACAACTTCAAGAGTATCATCATTTACTACAGT
>PKSZ01000430.1 GCA_002869425.1 Marinilabiliales bacterium | reverse complement strand
ATGCATTCAACAATCAATTTGACGCAGCGGGATACATCCTTCCCGGAAAGTACAAACCCATGTATTACATATCGCAAAAGCAGGCAAAAGCAACCATTATACAAATAGACACTGAAAAGCTAAATACAGAAAGCAAACAAATTGATATTGCTATAGATCAGGAGTTTAAACCCAATTATAAAACCCAAAATGTAATTGGCTATATCCAGGGAAAATCTGACAGTATCATTATGTTTACGGCTCACTATGATCACCTTGGAGGAATGGGAAACAAAGTATTTTTTCCTGGTGCAAACGATAATTGTTCAGGTGTTTCTATGTTGCTAAGCCTTGCTGAATATTACAATACAAACAAAATTAAACCAGAATACACATTGGTATTTGCATTCCTGTCTGCTGAAGAAGTTGGACTCCGGGGATCAATGTATATGGCACTTCACCCCCCTTTCAACCTAAAAAGAGTAAAATTTCTCTTCAACCTCGACCTTGTAGGAACAGGAAGTGAAGGTATTCAAATTGTAAACAGCACTGTTTTTGATAAAGAGTATAATTTGTTATGCAAACTCAATGATAAAAATTCATATCTGAAACAAATAAAGAAAAGAGGAGAAGCAGCCAACAGTGATCATTATCCATTTTATGCCATAGGTATTCCTGCATTTTTTATATACACACTTGGTGGCACAAGTGAGTATCACAACCCGCTGGATATTAGCAAAACGTTACCTCTCACTAAATATAAAGAGCTATTTTCTCTTTTAACTGATTTTATCGATAACTATGAGTAAACTCATCGTCGTTCCAACTCCAATAGGAAATCTTGATGACATAACCCTTAGGGCTATCCAAACACTGCGAGATTGTGACTTTATTCTTGCTGAAGATACAAGACATACTGGAAAACTACTGAAACATCTTGGAATTGAAAAGAAAATGCACCCTTATCATAAATTCAATGAACATAAGATGCTTGAGAAACTGATTGCCCAAATCGACAATAGTGATCTATGTGCATTGGTCTCAGATGCAGGCACACCAGGCATTTCTGACCCAGGATTCCTGATAATCAGAGGATGTGTACAAAACAATATTGAAGTGGAATGTCTTCCGGGTGCTACTGCATTTGTACCTGCACTTGTGAATTCAGGTATTCCTTGTGATAGGTTTTGTTTCGAAGGTTTCCTTCCTCATAAAAAAGGTCGACAAACAAAGCTAACCAATCTGCAAAATGAAGAAAGAACTATTGTTTTTTACGAATCACCACACAGACTTGTAAAAACGCTTACCCAACTGGCTGAATTTCTGGGAGAAGAAAGACAAATATCGGTTTCCAGAGAAATTTCCAAACTACATGAAGAAACCATACGGGGAACAATAAATGAAGTGTTAAAATTCTATTCAGAAAAAAATATTAAAGGAGAAATCGTTATTATTGTTCAAGGAAAAATTTAATCCAATATAAAAATGAAAAAGTTTATTTATTTGTTCATCGCGATTACCTTTATTGCGTCATCTTGTACTGAAAAGAATCCCAGAGAAAATAAACTGGAAAAAATCAAGGACAGCCTTGAAGAAGTAAACTCGATGAGAGATGCTACCATCAATGAATATATGGCAGCCATGAACGATATAGAAGACAATTTGTCCCGAATCAAAGAAAAGGAGAATATTGTAACAGTTACAACCACACAAGATCAGGAAATTACAAGCGATCAAAAAGACAAAATCAATGAGGATATAAATTTCATTTACGATTTACTGAAACAAAATAAACAGAAATTACAGGATTTACAGAAAAAATTATCTTCTTCTGATATCAAGATTGCAGAACTAAACAAGATGATCAACCTGCTTAACCAAAAACTAAGCGATAAAGGTATTGAAGTTGAACTTCTCAAAGAAAAGCTGGCAGACATGAATATTGAAATAGAAATCCTTAGTAAAAATATTGATTCTCTTTCTTTGGATAATGCCCGAAAAGACGACATTATTGATGAAAAAACAGACGAGCTGAATGTGGCATATTACGTTTTTGGCACAAAAAAAGAGTTACTTGAGCATGAAGTCATTACAAAAGAAGGTGGATTTGTTGGACTTGGAAGAATACTAAAACTACAGAAGGATTTTAATAAGGACTATTTTACAAAAATAGATATCAGAAATTTCAAAGAAGTTATTTTAAATTTCAAATCAGCAGAACTCATTACAAGCCATCCGAGCTCTTCTTATAAGTTTGTGGGTGATGATCATATCGAAAAAATGATAATCACCAATCCTGATGAATTCTGGAGCACTTCCAAATATCTTGTAATTAAAGTAGAATAATGAAACGGCTTATACTAAGCCTATTGGTCATTATTTGTTTTAGTCAGGGTATTTATTAACAATCTGCAATAAGCAAATTTTGCAAATTAAGCAGACCTGAAAAATTCTGGGTAATTGCACATCCTTTTGTTGCTGGGAGAGCACTAAAAGCAAGTAAAATTGCATTAAGCACTACTGATTCGATTTTCAATAGCAAAACTTTAGATGGAGACAGAAATGGTGGGCAAGTCGATGCTTTTCGTCATGCCTACTGGATGATATGCTTGTGTCAGCAAATCAATTTCAAAAAATCGGAAAAACTAGGAATCGCTCATGAAAAAGGAAACTACTTAGATTTTAAAAAAAGACAGATGGAAGATGGTTCGGTTCCGGATTCTGTTAGCTGCGAAATGGACTTACGAAACAATTCAGTCGGAATTACAATCTTTAAAAACAATCAGGATCTTTCTCAAAAATCAATTATCAATCTATTAATCCAGGAAATCCTGAACGGAAAGCTTTGGATTATGTATAAGGACAAGCAGGGTACTTATTATAACTGTAAAGGAGAACCCATCCAAAGTATCGATAAAAAATGGAACACACAGAGATGTCTGGCTCCTTCAAACATCCTGTACCCTACTCCTCTTCCTCCTCTATAGAATCCATTAGTTGCTTAGGTAGTAACTTGCGGGTTTTTGCTCCAAGCTTTCTAATATCCTCTGTTCGTTTAATCAAATTTCCTTTACCCTCTGACAACTTATTCATAGCCTGCTGATAAGAGCTCTGAGTACTATCAATACGTTTTCCAATATCTATCATATCTTCGGTAAAAGCAACAAACTTATCATACAAATCTCCACTTTTCTTCGCTATTTCCATTGCGTTTTGGTTTTGATATTCCTGTTGCCATAAGCTCGCAATCATTTTCAGAGCTGCAATCAGATTGGTTGGACTAATAATCAAAATCCGTCTTTCGTATGCGTATGACCAGAGCTCATGATCTTTCTCAATTGCCAACAAATATGAAGGTTCAACCGGCATAAACATCATGACAAAATCCAGACTATTCAGCTGATATATATCCTGATAATTTTTGGAACTCAACTCCTGTACATGATTTCTAACCGACTGCAAATGTTCTTTCAATGCTATTGCCCGATCATCTTCATCATCCAATGAACAATACCGCTCATACGCAGTCAATGACACCTTTGAATCAATTACAACATTTCTTTCTCCAGGATATGAAACAACAACATCTGGCTGTAATCTTTTCCCATCAGCAGCAGTATATGAAGACTGTACAAAATACTCCCGGTCCTTTACCAATCCTGATTTTTCTAAAATATTTTCCAGGATAAACTCTCCCCAATTCCCCTGTAGTTTGGACTGTCCTTTCAGTGCATTTGTTAAATTGGTGGCATCTTTACTCAGTTGCTCATTCAACTCTACAAGACTTTTGATTTCTTTTCCTAAACTAAAACGTTCTTTACTCTCCTTGTCATACACCTCCTCTACCTTTTTCTCAAAATCCTTTATTTTCTCACCCAAAGGCTTTAATATCTGGTTAATATTATTTTTATTTAATTCCGTAAACTTGGCTGTTTTTTCTTCCAGAATTTCATTCGCCAGGTTTTTAAACTCTACTGTAAACTTTTTTTGAAGACCTTCCATATCTTCTTTTTGCGTTTTCAGTTTCTCCTCCAAATTTTCATACTCTGCATTTCTGGCAGAAAAATTTGCTGTTAATTGAAGTAAATCGTCTTCCTTTCTGTCTATGTCTCTTTTCGCCTCATTTAAGCTTTCAACAATATCTTTAAGTCTAGACTGCAAAACATTGTTTTCGATAATCACTTTTTCGTACTTAGATCGAAAATCCTCATCTTCAGGTCGGGAAGATCTTTTGTTTAAGGCTTTTGAAATAAACCAAGCAGATAAAAACCCAACACTAAGGCCAATCAATAAATAAATTAATTCAATCACAGTATACATTTTTTGTTCGTTATTTAAATATAACAATATAAGTCTTCATTGCTTCATGAAAATTTGAAAATTTATCTGCTTCAAAATATACATCCTGAATATTTTATAGTTTATAAATCGCACATGAAAGATCAATAATTTCATCTGGAACGCAACCCTTTTTAAACTCACCACATCTTTAAGAGTACGACAGTATAATTTTAATATCGTATATTTGAAACCAAACAAAGGCCTGACAAAGAAATAGGTGGAAGAAGT
>PKSZ01000109.1 GCA_002869425.1 Marinilabiliales bacterium | reverse complement strand
CATTTTTACCATTTACCGTTAAGAAAATAAGAAAATTTCTTAATTGTTCTGCTTTTGAATGGGAAAAGCTGGATGGTTCTATCTTGATAGAAGAAGGGCATCAGGTAGAAAAACCGGAATTGCTTTTTTCTAAAATAGAAACTGCACAGGTTGATAAGCAAATAGAAAAGTTAAATAAGAGTAAAGCGGATAATAAAAAAAACAATCCTAAAGTAGTCGAAGCAAAGCAGAATATTTGTTTTGATGATTTTACAAAGTTGGATATTCGCATAGGAACCATTATAGAGGCTGAAAAAGTTCCAAAAACCAGCAAGTTGTTAAAGCTTCTTGTGGATACAGGAATTGATCAAAGAGTTGTTGTTTCAGGAATTGCGGAATATTATAACGCTGATGAGATTGTTGGAAAAAAAGTATCTGTTTTGGTTAATCTTGAACCAAGAAAAATTAAAGGTATTGAATCTCAGGGAATGGTTTTGATGGCAGAAAATGAAGATGGCGTTTTGAGTTTTATATCACCGGAAAAGGAAAATATCCATCCGGGAGATCAGGTTCGCTAGTTATTTTTTGTTAATACCCAGACTGAGACATCTGCTTTTCTTGCTTCTACAAGATTTTTGTCAGCTTCTTCGCGTGTAGAGTATTGACCTATTGAAATTCTGTTTTTTCCATTTTCTTCAGGTAGAAATTCAATGTTGTAACCTTTGTCTGTTAGTTTTTTGGACCAGCTTTTAGCTTGTTTAAGGCTAGCAAAACTTCCTGCTATTAAATAAAATTTGGGTTCATTTGCTTTTGTCACAGAATTTTTAGGTTTGTCTATAATGTTATCCTGTTTGCTGTCCTTTGTTTCTGACAGTTGCTCTGATTTTTTAACTGGCATCTTAGCTTCGGCCGTATTTTTTTTCGCATCGTCTTTATTTTGTGAAGAATTTTCACTGTAAAAGAGAGCAACTTTTTTGTTTGTCATTAATCCTACTGCATCATCAATTGAGCTGGGATTGTTCATCAGAGCATGAGGATTTCCTGCAATTGAGCCCAGATTTCCCTGACTAAACCCAGAGAATTCAACTTGTTTGGATTGCTTTGTAATAGAATATGGTAAAAATGTAAGTAAACAAGCTGCTGCAATACCAGCTACAGCCCTAATTATGAGAGAACTTTGTTTTCTTTCTGTTTTTTTGACTGAACGAATTTTTCTCTCAACTTTCCGGATTATTTCCTCTTCTTTTAAAACAGGAAAATGGAAAGCTTCAAGACCAAAAGAATTTGTGAGAAAATTTGCAGATTTTATAGGCGAAAATCCTATATTACCTTCTTTTGATATTGAAAAATTTCCTATTCCAGGAATTTCATAAAATCCTTTTCGTTGAAGTTCTTTTTCAAGGTATTCTGTGTATTTGTCAACATCAGCTTTAGCTTCGCTGTATCCAATGCCTTCCTGTTGAGAAATATAACCTGTTAATAGTCCGTCGTTAGAATTAAGTTGTATGTTGAAAGCCAGCTCTTTTGATGGTGGAAGAAATGTACTGCTTTTTGCATCAATACATGCATCTGTATAGTTTGCAACAAATCCTCCAAAGCCAGGAATGATAACACATTCGTGAACAAAAAGAAGATCCTGTATGTAGCTTTCAATGATTCTCATTTGGTCTACAAAATTAATAAAAATATGGTCGGAAATTGAATTAATTTTTCACGAATAAAACAATGAAATTATAATATGTTGAAGAATAGGTAGTAGCACAGAAAATTTGGGTAAAATAATTTTAAAACCCTCTTATGGCCTGATGATTATTGATTATCTTCGCAGTTACTAATTAAAATATTATTTATGAGACCAATTAGAATGGTTGATCTGCAGGGGCAGTATCAGGAAATCAAACAGGACGTAGATCAGGTAATTCAACAAGTAATTGATGAGACTTCTTTTGTGAAAGGACCTATGGTGTCTGGATTCGAGAGGGATTTGGAAAAGTATCTGGGTGTTAAACATGTTATTGGTTGTGCCAATGGAACGGATGCACTTCAGGTAGCAATGATGGCACTGGGTTTAAAACCTGGTGATGAAGTAATAACTTCAAATTTCACATTTGTTGCAACAGTTGAGGTAATAGCATTGCTTGGACTTACGCCCGTTTTGGTGGATGTTGATCCTGATACGTTCAATATAGATCCTGCAGCAATTGAAAGATCAATTACGGATAAAACAAAAGCCATTGTGCCAGTCCATATTTTTGGACAGTGTGCTCCAATGGAAGAAATATTGGAAATAGCAAAAAAGCATAATCTGTTTGTAATTGAAGATAATGCACAGGCAATAGGAGCAGATTATACTTTCTCAAATGGCCATGTAGCCAAGGCTGGAACAATGGGAGATATTGGTTGCACATCATTTTTTCCATCCAAGAATCTGGGCTGTTATGGAGATGGAGGTGCATTGTTTACAAATGATAGTGAACTGTCTGAAAAAATTGGGATTGTAGTAAATCATGGCATGAAAGTTAGATATTACCATGATGAGGTAGGTGTGAATAGTCGTTTGGATTCTATTCAGGCTGCAGTATTGAAGGTGAAATTGGCAAAATTGGATGAATACTGTGATAAAAGGCGATATGCGGCAGAGTATTACACTAAGGCTTTTCAGTTGTGCCGCAAGCTTCAAACTCCTAAACAAGAAAGTTTAACAAGTCATGTTTTTCATCAATATACTTTAAGATTGCATGATGTAGACAGGGATGGATTGATGAAGCATTTAGCAGAAAAGAATATTCCTTGTGCGGTATACTATCCGGTACCATTGCATATGCAGAAGGCTTATCAGGATCCCCGCTATAATGAAGGAGATTTTCCTGTAACAGAGATGCTTTCAAAAGAAGTATTATCTTTACCTATGCATACTGAATTTGATGATGAGCAACTTGCCTATATCACAGATGCAGTTTTAGAATTCGTTAATCAATAAATGATAACCATGAAGTATTTTGCACACGAAACAGCAGTAGTTGACGATGGTTGTGATATTAAAGCTGGTACAAAAATCTGGCATTTTAGTCAGATCATGCCTGGTTGTAAAATTGGTGAAAACTGCAATATAGGTCAGAATGTAGTGGTTTCTCCTGATGTTGTTCTTGGAAATAATGTGAAAGTACAAAACAATGTTTCTATTTATACAGGTGTGATCTGTGAAGATGATGTTTTTCTCGGACCATCCATGGTCTTTACCAATGTTATCAATCCAAGAAGTGCAGTAAACAGGCGCGGACAATATTCTGAAACGGTTGTAAAGAAAGGTGCTTCAATTGGTGCAAATGCAACTGTGGTTTGTGGAAATCCTATTGGAGAATTCTCATTTATTGGAGCCGGAGCAGTGATTACAAAAGAGGTAAAGCCCTATGCTTTGGTTGTCGGAAATCCTGCAAAACAGATAGGTTGGATGAGTGAGTACGGACATAGGTTGCAATTTAATGAAGATAATATTGCAATTTGCCCTGAAAGCAATGATGAATATATTCTTGAAAATGGAAACGTAAGAAAAAAATAATATGGATCAGAAAAATTTTGCATTAATTGGTGTTGCAGGATATATTGCCATAAGACACGTACGGGCAATCAAAGAAACAAATAACGTATTGTTGGCTTCACTTGATAAATTCGACAGTGTTGGGTTTCTCGATCAATATTTTCCGGAAGCAGATTTTTTTGTTGAGTTTGAAAGGTTCGACAGACATGTGGATAAGCTTAAACGAATGGGAAAACAGATCGATTATGTTAGCATTTGTTCACCAAATTTTTTACATGATTCGCACATAAGGTTTGCCTTAAGGAATAAGGCAGATGCAATTTGTGAAAAGCCAATCGTTTTAAATCCATGGAATGTGGAGGCTCTAATGGAGGCCGAAAAAGTTACTGGGAGAAGAGTTTATAATATTTTACAGCTAAGGCTGCATCCGTCAATTATCGAATTAAAGAAAAAGATTGATGCGGGTCCAAAAGACAAAATTTATGATATTGATTTGTCATACATTACAAGTAGAGGCAAGTGGTATCATTTTTCCTGGAAAGGAGATAAAAATAAATCTGGAGGTATAGCAACAAATATTGGTGTTCACTTTTTTGATATGCTAACCTGGATTTTTGGTCCTGTAAAATCTAATATTGTACATCATACTTCTGACGAAACAGCAGCAGGATACCTGGAGCTTGAGAAAGCCCGGGTGCGCTGGATTTGAGTATAGATTATAATATGTTACCGGATGAAATAAAACGAACCGATCAAAGAACAAATCGTTCCATTAGCGTAGAAGGTGATGAAATTGAATTCTCGGGAGGGTTCACCGATTTACATACTCTATCTTATCTTGAAATTCTAAAAGGAAATGGATTTGGACTCGCTGATGCAAGAAGTTCAATTAACACAGTTTATGATATAAGAAATGCTACACCAGTAGGCATAAAAAATGATTACCATCCTCTTTGCAGGAATATAAAATAATAATGTTATGGATAAAAAATTAATCGCAAAAGAAGAAAAAATTGCAGTAATCGGTTTGGGCT
>PKSZ01000154.1 GCA_002869425.1 Marinilabiliales bacterium | reverse complement strand
GCTCCACCTTTTAAAAAGGCTGAATTTGACATTGTTTACGGTCAGGGAATTTCTCTTGTTGGTGAAATTATTGATCTGGGTGTTGATCACAATATTATTAAGAAAAGTGGAAGTTGGTTTAGTTATGGAGAAACAAAGCTGGGTCAGGGTAGAGAGGCAGTGAAAACATTGATAAAGGACAATCCAGAGTTGATGGAGGAGTTGAAATCAAAGATTTTAGAGTCGTTGCATACAGAGGTTAAATAAAATGAGTTGTAAACATATTTTCAGGAGCATCCTCTTAATTGTAATTTCAGGTGTGCTCCTTTTTTCTTGTAATGAAGAGAAGTCTAAAACAAACAATGGTGAACTTTCAGAAGCTGCATCTGGTGACTCGATTGAAAGCATAGAACAAATTTCTGAACAAATTCGAAAGAATCCGGAAAATGCTCCACTTTTTCAGAAACGAGCGAAGCTTTGGATTTTTCAGGGAAATATTGCTGAGGCACAAAATGATATATCAATTGCGCTTAAGCTGGATAGTCTAAAGCCAGAGTATTATTTTGATCAGGCAGAGTTTTTTATAATGAAAGGGGAAAGTGGAAAAGCAAAAAATAGTATTGAGAAGTGCTTGTCTTTTTTCCCGGATAATACAGAAGCCCTAGTTAAGCTTTCTGAGATTTATATGTATGTGAAAAACTACAAGGAATCATTAACTATTTTGAAAAAAGTAGAAGAACTTGATCCCAATATTGCCTATACTTATTTTATAAAAGGTATCATTTATAAGGAAACCGGAGATACAGTTAATGCTATTGATAATTTGTTGATTACAGTCAATAAAGAACCGGAATTTTATAATGCTTATGTTTTGTTGGGGATGCTTTCTTCTGATTTGGGAGATACTCTTGCTATAGATTTTTACAAAACAGCCATAAGAATAATCCCGAATAGTATTGAAGCTCACTATAATCTGGGGTTGTTTTATCAACAAAACAGTCGGTATCTTGCTGCTATTGATATGTACAAGAAGATTATCAACGAAATTGATAGTACTTATTTTCCAGCATATTATAATATTGCCTATATTCAACTTCAACATTTTAAGGAGTATAGAGAGGCCTTAGACTATTTCAATAAGGCATTAAGTCTAAATCCGGAATATGTCGAAACCATATACAATATTGGTTTGTGTTACGAATTATTAAAAGATTATGATAAAGCGCGAAGCTTTTATAATAAGGCCCTGGAGAAGGAGACTAATTATGACCTTGCTATTCAGGGTTTAAACAGATTGGATGATTAAATGTTAAATTAAAATAATAAGAGATGTACAAACTTATAGTTTTATTGGGATTGTTTGTTTTTCTATTCAGTTCATGTTGTGATAAATACCCTGAATGTAGAAAGCAAGAAGAACAAGTTGTTGAAAAATCAATGGTTGATTCTTTGTCGAGGTTGACAATTACAGAAAGTAGATTAACCCCCGAAACTTTATGGAAATTTGGAAGGGTAGGTGGTTCTGTCTTATCACCTGATGGAAAGATTGTTGCCTTTTCAGTAACAAGGTATGATTATACCACCAATAAAAGTTATACCGATGTATTTAAATTGGATGTAACCAATAAAGAAACAAAGCAGTTAACCGATTTTATAGGACCGGAATTTAATATAAAATGGAAGCCCAATGGAGAGAAAATTGGTTTCATCGCAACAGAATCTGGTGATGCCCAGATTTGGGAAATCAATCCGGATGGAACTGAGCCGGTTCAGGTTTCATTTATTGAAGGAGGGATCAATAGTTTTGAGTATTCTCCTGATGGAAGTCGTGTTTTGTATACCAAAGATGTAAAACTTGATAAGACGCCGAACGAGATATATGAAGATTTGCCTCTGGCTAATGTTCATATGGCAGAAGACTTGATGTACCGACACTGGAATAGTTGGCACGACTATAAGTATAGCCATATATTTGTGGCAAAAATTAAGGATGGAAAAGTAATAGATGGAACAGACATTATGGAAGGTGAAAAGTGGGATGCACCGTTGTCTCCGTATTTTGATCCTGCTGAAATGACTTGGAGCCCAGATGGGAAATTGATAGCATATACTTGTAAAAAGCTTACAGGTATGGAATATGCCTTAAGTACCAATTCTGATATTTATTTGTACAATGTTGATGCAAAAAAAACAGAAAATATTTCAGAAGGATTAGAAGGTTATGATAAATATCCGAGATTTTCACCCGATGGGAAAAAGATTGCCTGGGAGTGTATGATTACACCCGGGTATGAGTCAGATAAAGTAAGATTGTATGTATATGATTTTGAATCGAAAACCAAGGAAGATTTAACAGTGTCAATTGATCAGAATGTATCACATCTGGTATGGGACGAATCGGGTGAGTTTATTTATTTTATAAGTGGTGTGAATGCTACTTATCAGATATGTAAGATCAATACAGGTACTCGTGAGTGGATGCAAATAACAAAGGGACCGCATAATTATACAAGCTTTGAAAAGCTTGGTAATTTAATAATTGCAGAAAAGATGTCCATGTCAATGGCTACTGAAATTTTCAAGGTTGAAGAAATGACTGGCAAGGATGAACAGCTTAGCTATATCAATAAGAATATTTACGATAAAGTTGAGATGGGTAAAGTAGAAGAAAGATGGATAAGAACTTATGATGGCAAGCAAATGCTTGTATGGGTTATTTATCCTCCGCAGTTTGATGAAACGAAGAAGTATCCCGCTTTGCTCTATTGTCAGGGAGGTCCTCAGAGTGCTGTTAGTCAGTTTTTTAGTTATAGATGGAATTTTCAAATGATGGCAGCAAATGATTATATCATTGTAGCACCTAATCGAAGAGGGTTGCCTTCTTTTGGAGAAGCATGGAATGCTCAGATATCCGGTGATTATGGTGGTAAAAACATGCGTGACTATCTAACCGCAATAGATGAGTTGAGCAAGGAAGATTTTATAGATGAGGAAAGATTGGGCGCTGTTGGTGCATCTTATGGAGGATTTTCCGTTTATTGGCTGGCAGGTCATCACAAAAAACGTTTCAAAGCATTCATTTCACATTGTGGTATGTTTAATCTGGAAAGTCAGTATGCTGCTACGGAAGAGATGTTTTTTGTAAATCATGATCTTGGGGGACCATACTGGAAAAAACCACAACCAAGAAGTTATAGGTTTTCACCACATTTGTATGTGGATAAGTGGGATACTCCAATATTAATTATTTCCGGCGAATATGATTTCCGGATACCTTATACAGAAAGTTTGCAAGCGTTTAATGCAGCCAAATTAAATGGAGTTGATGCAAAATTACTTATTTTCCCTGAAGAAAGTCATTTTGTACTTAAGCCTCAAAATAGTATTTTATGGCAAAGAGAGTTTTTCGGATGGTTAGATAAGTATCTTAAGTAGAACAATTAAAAAGAAAATAAAGGCCGTTGTGAGTATTTTGCAATGGCCTTTTTAGTATCCAAATTGTTTAAGACTGTGTGGATTGTTTTTCCAATCCTTTTTTACTTTCACGTGGAGATCTAAAAAAACTTTTTTACACCAGAATTCTTCCATATCCAAACGAGCCTCTGTGCCTGTCTTTTTTATTCCGGCTCCTTTTTTACCAATTAAAATTGGCTTTTGGGAATCTCTGGCAACGTAAATAATGGCTCTTATTCGGATGATATCATCACTTTCTTTGAATTCTTCAACTCCAACTTCAACCGAATATGGTACTTCTTGTTTATAGTGTAGAAATATTTTTTCCCTGATAATTTCTGAAGCAAAAAACCGTTCGGTTTTATCTGTTAATTCATCCTTAGGAAAAAAGGGAGGATGTTCTGGAAGAGAATCAACTATAATTTGCAGTAAGTTGTCTGTGTTTGTTTTTTCTAACGCAGAAGTTTTTATGCATTTTGCTTTAGGAAGTGTTTCTTCCCAGTGCTTTTCTAATTTTTCAATTTCAGAATCGCTGGCAAGATCTATTTTATTTATTATCAGATAAACAGGAGTGCTTGTGTTCTGAATCCTTTCTATATATTCAATGTTTTTGTCCGGAGTTTCGTAGATATCAGTAACATAAAGTATGATATCAGCATCTGAAATGGCCGTGTTGACAAATTTCATCATTGATTCCTGGAGCTTGTATGCAGGTTTTATTATACCTGGAGTGTCTGAATACACTATCTGAAAGTCTTCGGCATTAACAATTCCCAGAATTCTCTGCCTGGTTGTTTGCGCTTTTGAAGTAATGATAGATAACTTCTCGCCAACAAGAACATTCATTAAAGTAGATTTACCTACGTTGGGGTTGCCAATGATATTTACGAATCCTGCTTTATGTTTCATAGTAAAAAAAAAGCTCCTTTCGGAGCTTCATATTTAATCTTCTTTTTTGACTTGTTTACGTTTTTCCATGTGTTTCTGGTACCTTCCCATAAATTTATCAACTCTACCTGCAGTATCAACAAGTTTCATCTTACCAGTATAAAATGGGTGTGATGTATCAGAAATCTCAAGTTTAACCAAAGGATATTCAACATCATCAATCTTTATTGTTTCTTTGGNGGGTTGGCGGTACAAAGCAAAAGGTTCAATCCCCTACAAAAACTCCAAATGGTTCTTTATTGTTTCTTTGGTGTGCGCAGCTGATTTTGTAATAAATGTATGTTCGTTTGACATATCTTTAAAAGCAACCAGTCTGTAATTTTTAGGATGAATATCAGTTTTCATGTTTATTTACCTTTAATTCATTATTTTCAGGGCTCGCAAAGATAAATATTGTTTTAGTAATAACAAAATTATTCAATCGAATTTGTTTGTTTGAAGCATTATGAAATTCAAAATATACATAATTGGTTGTTCAGCTATTAAATTGAAAACCAATCAAGCAGAAATGAATTATCCTTTATCTGTGTTTTATGGTTAAACTCATTGGTGCTGGAAGAATATTCATAGTCTTCTTTCCATTTTTGATAATTTGTTCTGACTTCTTGAATTGCATTGATGATATAGTAAAGCTCTTCATCTGTCATTGTAGGATGCAGGGATAATCTTACCCAGCCAGGCTTTTGGCTTAGGTCGCCTCTGTTTATCATTTCTGTAATATTTCTTGAAGTTTCCCGGTCGACATGAAGTAGATAGTGTCCGTAGGTTCCAGCACAAGCACAGCCACCTCTGACTTGTATTCCGAAATGATCATTTAATAATTGTACGAATAGGTTATAATGAATATCTTCTGCATAAAACGAAATAACTCCAAGTCTATCTTTTGTGTTGCCTGCCAATAGATTAACACCTTTAATAGATTCAAATTCACGGAAAGCAATTTGTAGCAATTCTTTTTCTCTTGCTTCAATATTTTCTACACCCATTTTTTCTTTCAGATCAATGGCAAGCGCAGCTTTAATGGTTTGCAGAAAACCTGGAGTGCCTCCATCTTCACGGGCTTCAATATTGTCTACATATTTATATTCACCCCATGGATTTGTCCAATCTACAGTACCTCCTCCCGGGTTATCCGGTGCATCACGATTGTACATTTCAGAATCAAAAATCATTATTCCTGAAGAACCAGGACCGCCCAGAAATTTATGTGGGGAGAAGAAAATAGCATCCAGTTTTTCCATTGGATCATCGGGGTGCATATTGATGTGGTCATAGGGTGCTGAAGCAGCAAAATCAACGAAGCACAAGCCACCATTTTTGTGCATTATTTTGGCCAGTTCGTGATATGGTGTACGAATACCTGTTACATTTGAGCATGCTGTAAATGATCCGATTTTAAATTTTCTGTTTTTGTATTTTTGAAGCTCTTTTTCCAAATTATCCGGATTCACAAGCAAGTTTTCATCAGGTTCAATCTGGACCAGATCTGCTATCGTTTCGTACCATGGAGTATGATTTGAATGGTGTTCCATATGTGTAATGAAAACAACAGGTCTGTCATTTTCATCAATTTCACATTTGTTGTAGTATTCTTTTGGAACTTTAATACCCAGTATTCTTTGTAGTTTATTGATTACTGCAGTCATTCCATAACCAGCGCTGATGATAACATCTTCAGCTCCTGCATTTACATGCTTTTTGATCATTTTTTGGGCATAATGATATGCCTGGGTCATTCTTTTTCCTGTTTCGCTGGTTTCTGTGTGTGTATTTGCAACAAAAGGTCCAAAATCTTTTATGATTTTTTCTTCAATTGAACGGTACAGTCTTCCACTGGCAACCCAGTCTGCATATAGAATTTTTTTCTCCCCATATGGAGATTGAAAACTTCCGTTAATACCGATTGTATTTTCTCTGAATTTATTGAAATGATTTTCCAGCTTGCTCATTTTATGATTATATGATTATATAGCAAAAGTAGCTTAAGTACTTTGTATACACAAAATATGCTTTGCTGTTATATACTATATTGAGCTTTTTATATAGGAAATCGATTATATAGACGAGAATTGTAACTAAATGAATATTTCTTCACCTTCACGGTCAAAGAAATGGTATTCAAGATATTGATATGAATTTACACTTTCGACTTTAAGTTTCTTTTTGTATTTTCTTGACCACTGCTTTCTAATTGAATTCAAGCCTTTGGTCAGGTAAGCTGCAATATATGGGTGTGTTTTTATTATGATAATTTTAAAAGCAATCTTTTCGGCCAGAAATTTAAGATTATTTTCAAGTTCATCTGTAAATATTATACTTGGTGTAATTTCTCCAGTACCTCTGCAGGTTGGACATTTTTCATTGGTCTCAATATTCATCTCAGGTCTTACTCTTTGCCTTGTGATTTGCATCAGACCAAACTTACTGAGAGGTAGAATACTATGCTTTGCTCTATCGTTTTCCATTTCACTCTTCATTTTTTGAAAAACTGTTTTTTTATTGGCAAAGCTTACCATATCAATGAAGTCGACAACAATAATTCCACCCATATCACGAAGTCTTAATTGGCGAGCGATTTCTTCAGCTGCTGCCATATTTACTTCAAGAGCTGTAGTTTCCTGATTTGCTTCCGGTTTTGATCGGTTTCCACTATTTACATCAATTACATGTAAGGCTTCTGTGTGTTCAATTATCAGGTATGCTCCAGATTTTATTGCTACTGTTTTACCAAATAAAGCTTTGATTTGCTTGTCAATATTCTCCTTGTTAAAT
>PKSZ01000274.1 GCA_002869425.1 Marinilabiliales bacterium | reverse complement strand
GTATTCAACATTAATCATTTGCTTTTTGCCATCAATTATTTGGTAAGCAATAGGCTTTGTAAAGCTAAATGTCTTTTCTGCTATTTTTATTTCAAGTTCTCCTTCATCAGAAACAGATAGACGAGCGTTTTCTGAAAATCCCATCCTAATATCTGATGGATTTGCATTGGGATGCAGATAAAACACTTTCTCAATATTGTCACCACTGGTAATGAGCTTAACATCAATATTATCCCACACTTCATTAAATTTAAGATCATTGTAAGCAGGAACGTTTGATTGCCAGTTGTCTTTCTCGCCGATAAAATAATTGATCTTTGTGTTGCCAATATTTTGCGCAAACAGATTGGAGGATGAATTCTGATTAATAAATTTCTCTATCGCTCTGATTTGAATATTTTCACCAACGGTAATATCATACACTATTTCTTTATCATTTGATATGTATACATTTCCGTTAAATGTACTGGTGTAATAAGCAGTGTTTTTATCTAACTGTCCATTGTTTTTAACCCACTGAACATGATTGCCATTTATAGCG
Source organism: Marinilabiliales bacterium (assembly GCA_002869425.1). Taxonomy (GTDB): domain Bacteria; phylum Bacteroidota; class Bacteroidia; order Bacteroidales; family BM523; genus BM523. Next base: position 4,055 of record PKSZ01000274.1, on the reverse strand, counting down.
GGTTTTTCTTTTGCTGATAAATGATTACTAAAGCAGCAAGCAAATGGTATGATAATCAGGAAGTAAATGTTCAAATGCAATGTTTTCATGATAGTGATATTTTGAAGTGATTTGGTTTTGTGATAAGCAAAATTATAATTTTTTTAACTACTTACTTATTATCCCGGTGTCTAAATTAAATTTATCTCACTGAAAACCAATAACTGATTTTTTTTTTGCATAAAAAAAGCCCTACATCTCTGTAAGGCTTTGTTTAAACCAATCTTTTCTTCATAAAAGCTCTACCGGACCCTGATTTCAAATACTTTTCAAAGTTGTAGGCTTTGTATTTGTCATCAAATGTGATATAGGTTTTTAGTTTAACTGGGAGTCTGGAACTGGTAAAAGAAACTTGTCCCTTATTGTGTCTGTCCAATCTGCTTACTAGATTGCTTGTACACCCTGTATATGTTTTACCATCAGCACAAATGAGAATGTAAACAATCCATTGTTCTTTATTGTTTTGGTGGATTGTATCCGCCGTAGCCCGCTGCTTTTCCATTCCGATATTCCGTATTAAATTAAGAAGCCCACCTTCGCTTCTCATTTTATTCGAAGCTTCGGCGGGCAAAGGTGGAGAATATCGGAATCGAACCGATGACCTCTTGACTGCCAGTAAAACGCTCTAGCCAACTGAGCTAATTCCCCTTTCCACTACAAATATATTAATTTTTTTTATTCTCTGAACAGATATTCGCTAATCTTGGCACAGATGTTGCTTTACTTGTAACAATCCGGATTCATTTCATTTTTTAACTATACAACAATACAACTATGAAAAAGAAATCAAATAAAGCAAACTTGGAAAACAAAAGGCTAATATTTTTCCAGTTGGGATTGATATTAAGCCTGTTAATCGTTTTTACAGCCTTCGAATGGGTTAGTCCTTTGAACAATTCATTTGTTTTGGAACCACCGGGATATAATATGGAGCCGGAAGAAGACATGGTTAATACTGCTCGCGAGAAAGAAGTAATCAAACCTAAACCAAAAATAACAGAACTTAAAATTGTGGAAACCATCAAAGATGATGAGCCTGAAATGGATGTTAGTGTTCTGGATGAAAATATTGAAGAGCCGCTTGAAATTATTACAAATATTGATCTGGATATTGAAGAGCCACCTGCCGATCCTGTTCCATGGGCTGAAATAAAGGTTAAACCAATGTTTCCCGGTGGAGAAAAAGCAATGATGAAGTTTTTACAGGATAATGTTAGGTTTCCTTCACATATTCTTGAAATGGCAGGGACAGGGAAAGTATTTGTAAAATTTGTGATTGACGAAAAAGGAAAAGTAAAGGATGCAATTGTGTTGAGAGGATTAGATCCCTTAGTTGATAAAGAAGTTTTGCGCGTTGTAAATATAATGCCCGATTGGACTCCGGGCGAACAATTCACTAAAAAAGTTCCTGTTGAATTTGTATTGCCAATCGTAATACAATAAATATGCTGTAAGATCACATAAAACCTTTTTATATTTTGTTCATAAATTATATTTTTGATATTCTTAATACTAGAAAACTATGAAATCTAAAAAAACTAAAAAAGCAGACCTTGAGAATAAAAGAGGAATCTTTTTCCAAATTGGTTTGATTGCGGTTCTAGGTATCGTTCTGTTAGCTTTTGAGTGGACGAATACCGAAGAGCGTGTTGCTTCGCTTGGTGAGTTGGGAGATATGGAAATAGAGGAGGAAATTATTCCGATTACTCGTCAGGAAGAAATAAAGCCACCTCCACCACCTCCACCCCAAGCAGTAGAAGTAATCAATATTGTTGAAGACGATACAGAGATTGAAGAAGAACTTGAGATAGAAGATACTGAGATAGAGGAAGATACTGAGGTGGAAATCGTAGAGATTGAAGAAGAAGAGGAAGTGGATGAAATTTTACCATTTGCGATTATCGAAGATAAACCCGGATTTCCTGGTGGTGATGCAGAGTTGTTTAAATATCTTCAGAGTAGTATTCAATATCCGGTAATTGCCAGGGAAAACAATATCGAAGGCCGCGTGTTCGTTTCCTTTGTTATTGGTAAAGATGGAAGTGTTACAGATGTTAAAATTCTTCGTGGAGTTGATCCTTATTTAGATAAGGAAGCAGAAAGGGTTGTGAAAGCAATGCCTAAGTGGAAGCCTGGAAAACAAAGAGGAAAGCCAGTTAAAGTACAATACCAGATTCCAATTAATTTTAGATTGAATTAAGAAAAGCCCTGCGGGGCTTTTTTTTATGTCTTAATTTTCGTTTCATTGAAATACTCAAGTAGGAATTGTAACTTATCAAGCTCTGCATTTTTTAAATCAATAAATCGTTGATCAATTTCATTGGGTGATTTATTTTCTTTGTGAGCCTTTATTTGCGATTTAATACTTTTTTCCTTCTCTTTTACCAGCTGTATAATATTATTAAAAAACTGTAAAGCAGAGTTTTGTGCTTGTTTACTTTTAAGTTGATCAAAATTCTGAACCAGAAAATCAAATGCATTTTGAATCAGGCTGTCATTTGCTGTACTAAGGTAATAAAGGTAGTTTTCAATAATATTGGATTGATTATTTGCTGTTAAAATGGTTCTTTGATAGAATTGATTGTGTGAATCATTTAACGAGAAAGTATAAAAATAAGAAAGGTATTGTAAAATTTCCTCATCACTAGATGATTCCAATGCTTGAAAACTGTTCCATGCTGCTTCCGGATAGTAATTAACAAGCGATTCCATTGCATAATAAACAAGGTCATGATTAGAATCAAACAGACACTTTTGCAAAAGTTCTTTTTTCCCTTTATTTCGAAATTTGTTCAGTAATTGAATGGCTGCCAATCTGCAATCTTCGCATTCTTTGTTTTGAACTATATTTGACAAGGCTGCATAGTGAGAACCTTTATAAGGACCTGCAAAATCATAATCACGCGCTAGTAAATAATTCGAAACAAATAGTCTGTAGTTTTCCGAACTGCCTTCGAAAGCTCTCAGAATAATATCTCCTTTAATTGAATCATTGGAGTTGTTTTCAATAAATTGTTTCAGAAGTTCCGTCTTGCTTAAAAGCGTAGTTTCGCTGTTTTTTAGTGCTCGATCAAAACCATTTGTGTTCTTGTATTGAAATGTTACAAGAGGGTGCTTTTCTGCATCAAAAAACAAAGTGATAGGTTCTTTATCGGAAGGGATATAAAACTTATCTTTTTGATTTTTTATAACCAGTTTTTTTCTCACTGTAGCTTCAGGATATAAAATTACCAACTCGCTTTCTATTTCAAATGGTTCTTTACTTTTTTGTTTCTGGGTAGTTTCAATTTCAATTTGTGATTTATTGTTTTTGTATTTGTATGATACTTCAATTACAGGGTCAAGCTTCTCCATGTACCATTGGTTAAAAAATCGATGCAAATCCTTTCCACTGATTTGTTCAAACGATAACCGCAAATGATCCAGTTCAACAGAACTTTGTTTGTGCGTATGAATATATTGTTTGATTCCATCAAAGAACATACTGTCACCAAGCTCACTTCTTAGTGTGTGCAGAACCAATGCTCCTTTGGAGTAGGTATGGTCATCAAATAAAAGGTTCGGATTGGGGAAGTGATTTCTTATGATAGGAATTGTATTGTTTTCTTTTTCTTCATTGTACAAGGAAAGAAAGCTTAAAAGAATTTTATCTTTTTTTCCTTGTAATCCTTGGTGCTCAGACCATAGATATTCACAATAACTTGCAAATGATTCGTTTAAAACAATATATACCCATGATTCGCAGCTTACTAAATTTCCAAACCATTGGTGTGATAGTTCATGTATTTGATAATCTTCCGGGCAGAAATAAGAACTTTGTGTTTCTTTAAGAAAAAGCGACTGATCAAAAAATGTACAGCTTGTATTTTCCATGGCTCCTGCATGAAAATACGACAAGTAAACAGGTGAATATTTGCTCCATGGATATTTTTCTCCGCTTAGTTTTTCCAAATAGGAAACCATTTGGCTTGTATTATGGAAGGTGCCATTTATATATTGATTTTTAGCCTGGGGGT
>PKSZ01000423.1:684-5280 GCA_002869425.1 Marinilabiliales bacterium | reverse complement strand
TTTTAAATTATCAATATTTTTAAGTGCCTTGGATATGTAATCTGAATCCATTCTTATGTCACCCTGAACAACATTACTTGCTTCATAGAACAAGATAAAGGCAAGAGGCATAGACTTTTCTATAGTCTGATGAATATATTTAACAAGATAATGTACAGGCATCAACCGTTCATCCAGCTGCCATATGGCTACATAATTTCCCTCATAAAAATGCTGTTCCAAATTCTTTCCTGCCAATGCAAATCCGCCAATTTTTCTAAAATCGTGGTCATTATAAAAATGAAGATCATTGGAATTTGTAAATCTTTTCAGGGCAATACTTGCAAGCTCTGTTCTATCATTATACGAGTTGTACCCCAAGTCTGCAAAAAATGAAACAAATTCATTTGGTATCAACAAATTATTACTGATAAATAAATACTTATAATCAGTAATAAGCTGCTGCTTAAACTGTTCAAATGATATTTCACTGTTAGTTTCAGCCTTTTTCATATAACAATAACATCTGTTAAATGCTTAAGCAAAAGTAAAACAATAATCAGATATATACGAATTTTATACAATATGCAGTGAGTTTTTATGTCTTTATTCAATTATTCATAAATTTGTAAAAAAGTTTAAGAATGTTTCTTAAGATATTTATTATAACAATCATATTGGTAGGCATTGCCTTCTTTGGTCTGGCCATTCAGGTAATTTTCAGTAAAAGAAAAAAATTCCCCGATACACATGTTGGTCATAATAAAAACATGCGTGAAAAGGGAATTGGTTGTGCCAAATGTGAAAATATGGGTTCCTGCGCAGTAAAAGTAGGACAGAACTAAGAACTTTTCACCTAGTCCATCTTAATAAATTTCTCTGAATATTGTCTACCATCCTGCTCATAGATAATAATATACGTTCCCTTTGGTAATTTTTCAATATTAATCCTTGCAGATGACACATTCTTTTCTGATTTCATCAAAGTTCCGGTAACAGAATAAATTGAATATGACGCAAGATTTTTTCCTGCAACAAAAATAGCTTCGCGAGCCGGATTTGGATAAACTCCTTTTGAGCTCCTGTAAATTACTTCGTCCACACTGCTTACTTGTGACAAATCAATTTTCGCAACCTGTATAACTTCCTTTGTTGGATCATGCTGAACAAACACAATAAACTCGCAATTGTTCTTTACAATATGTGAATCCAGAGAGAACGAATAATTCTCTGTATGAATTGAAGATCCTGAGAAATCAAGTGCCACACCAGCCTCATCGGGAAACATTTGCCGACAAACAAAGTTTAGTTCTGATTGATTTTGCCAAGCCACTGGAATATGTGACTGAATCAATGCAGCACGCAACTTTAAACCATTTGTAAAATAACCGTTTGTCTCTTCAACACTAACAGACACATCAATACTACTATCAGGATTTTCTACAGCAGATACTGTTAAATCATAAATTGAAGGCACATCAATCCTGTTTTCATAGCCAACAAGGAATGATGGATATAAACTTTGTGTCGCATTTCCTCCTTCATATTTAATCTTTCCGTCCACCTCAGTTGTGGGGAATGCTGACATAGAATAGTATGCTATCCTGTCTGAGCCATCATCGATGGCAAATGTATCCCCACTATGATACTCAATTATAGCTACATCATGCTCATTTTCAACCAGATCATCAGCACCCATAGCAGCACCGGGACAATAGACACACCAAGTTCCTGTGCCAATTTCATAAAGGACAGAATTTCTTGTTATTCCTCCCTCCACAGTAGATTCAGAAAGATTTGAAGATGATGAATAACCATCGGTCCCATAAAGTGCCCGTACCTGGTACTCATATGTATTTGGATAAAGATAAAGATCTGAATACTCTGTTGCTGTATGATTCGACTGTGTTACTTCACCGTTTCTCATCAACAAATAAGCGGAAGGTGTTCCTGTTGCCGGTTCGTTCCAGTCTACAGAGATATCATTACCACTCACACTTGTTGTTAAATTTAGGGGAGTTGGGTAATCTGCTGCATTTAGTTCGATAAAAGAAACATTATCTAAATAATACTCTGATCCATTCACAGAATCGTCAACCCAACCATAAAAGTTTGCAGCATCCAGTTTATTTAATGTACCTGTGCCATAGGATCCTCCACTCCATTTCCAACTCACAACTTCAGCATCATCTACAAACATACTTGCAAAATCATCATCCAAATCTACGATCAACTCAATATGCATCCAGCTATCATGAACAAATGAAAATGTACCCATACTTTCTCCTCCAGCATCAACAGTAGCTGTACCGTTTACATTAAAAAAAGTTTGCATTCCCCACTGGCTATTTGATCCTGCAAAATCCTGCAGCAAGTTGAAATATGCAACCTGACTTGAAACAACATAGAGTCGAAAATCAATTTTATATCTACCTGTTGTCTTATCATTAAACAATAACACAAGATCGTTATTACTTAGTACTTTGGCAGAATTAGAGCCCTCGTATGCCTGTATAGACAATACTTCCGGGTCTTCACTATTGCCTGCTGCCCCGCTCCATGTTGTCCAGTAGTCTGTTGTATCCTGCGATACAAGTGTTAAACCTACTGTCCATGCTTCAAAATCATCATAAAAAAGTTGTGTTTGAGCAGAAGCGCCTGTAACTAAAAGGAAGGCAAACAAGATTAAAAAATTTCTCATAGCATATAGAATTAATGTAACAAGACAATAATAACTCAAAATGCTACATGTTAATAATATTTAATACATAATGCTTAAAGAATTATACAAAAAAGAGGAGGGAAAACCCTCCTCTCCAAACTATCCTGCCGTAGAGATAGTTTGAAATAACCCTAAACTAGGCACGGCAATTATTCCATTCAAGCCTTAATTACTTTTCCGCATTGAAAAGATACAAAGAAAAAATCATCAAAGACAACTGCAAACTAACCAACGGTCATTTTTAACGAATAAAAGGTACTTTTCATTTAATAAACGACATTATGCAATATTGAAAATCTATCCATTTTTTAATCAACATACGCCTCTTTTGATGCATTTTATAAAAAAAGTCAAAAAAAAAGAGGCTTTTTATAAAGCCTCTTAAAGAAGAATTACGTGAATTCCTCAATTACTCCGTTAGCTAATATTTTAAAACTTATACTTTAGAGACACTCCTGAAATCATTTCAGATGATGGAGAAATCCCTTTATAACCTGGAGTACTAGCTACACTCTCTACACTATTATTAGTAGTTTCACTATTGATATAAGCAAACTGACATTTAAAGTGAACATCCAAAACTATTTGATCAGTAAAACCATATTCAACTTTTACAACAGGTGATACACCAAACCCATTTACGGCACACTTGATATCATTAGTTTCGAAACTTTGAGTAAACCAACCCAACTCTGCACCAGCTTTTACATCTAGGATTGAAGAAATCAACTTATACACCACATCAGCAGATACATTATAACGTGAAAAATCATCGAAATTAGAATAGCCATTTAATGATAGTGAATAATCGCAATTATTTTTACTTACACCATACATTATTCCAATCGAAGGTGTTGCTCCAAAATCATAGTTTAAACTCATCAAGTCATCAGATAATGCACTATAACAATCTACCTGATTCATGAAATAATCCACATTTAGTCCTGCTGTTTGATTGAAAGCAGACTCTGAATTTTGTGCTTTTAAAGTAAAAACACTACAAAAGAAAATACCTGAGACTAAATAAATAATTGTTTTCATATCTTTTTGTTTTGATGATCAAATTAAATAATAATAATCTGCTTTTATCCGAGTAATTTAACAAGCAGTAGTTCTCGTTTAATAAAATGCATGTTTGAAGCAATAAATGGTAAAATGACTTTATGAATTGCAATGAATAATTCATAATTTGCATTCATAATAAACAACACATTATGCTTAAAAATAATACCATTCTTATTACAGGTGCATCACGCGGAATTGGTCAATCCTGTGCGATTAAACTTGCAAAATCAAATGCCAGACTTATCATTCACTACAATAAAAACAGAGCCAAGGCTGAAGAAACCCTAAAGAAATTACCGCAAAATGACCATATGTTAATCCAGGCAGATTTATCAAAGTCTGAGGGAATTCAAATACTTGTTGATTACTGTATTAAAAATGAAATCATTCCAGATATAATTGTAAATAATGCTGGAATATATGAAGAGCTGGATGTTGCTTCAGCCTCATATGAAGACTGGGTCGAATCCTGGGAAAAAACCATCCAGACCAATTTATTCAGCTATGCTCATTTATCCTTTTTATTTGCCAGACAGATGATGAAGAGAAAAAGTGGAAAAATCATCAATATTTCATCCAGAGGTGCATACAGAGGAGAACCCACCGCCATGGCTTATGGAGCAAGTAAAGCCGGCGTGAACTCACTAACACAATCTCTGGCAAGTGCTCTGGCACCATATAATATTTTTGCATACGGAATTGCACCCGGTTTTGTGGATACCGAGATGTCGGCCTACGCTATGCAATCCATACGAGCAAATCAATACAAAAAACAATCTCCGTTAAATAGAATTGCAAAACCTGAAGAAGTTGCACATGCTGTATATCTG
>PKSZ01000423.1:0-675 GCA_002869425.1 Marinilabiliales bacterium | reverse complement strand
CTTGATGTGAATGGAGCTTCATATTTCAGATAAAAAAAATCCCCGAAACCGGGGATTTATAACCAATGCTCAATCGTCAAGACATAAATCCAGGATTTTTAACCGCCTCTCCTGGATAAGTCTCTTTATCTCATCCTGATTAATATCTTTTTGTGTTATTTTCCCGTCTTTTGTAATGGTACTTTTTAATTTTTCTACGTAATTGTCTTTCTGGTAATTTTTCCTTTCCTTTTCCATAATCCAATGCTTTTAAATGTGCGCTACAACCACTTTTATGGTGTTCGTCACAAAAAAGTTACGTTTTGTCAAAACTTTTTTTGAAAATAATTATTTCAATTGGACCTAACTTTATATAGTCCAAGCCATTAATAAGATGATAAATTTTAAAGGTTTTTCTTCACTTTCGAGACCAACTTCACATCAGAAATCAGCATTTCTTTATCCACAGCTTTGCACATATCATAAATTGTAAGTAGTGCAACATTAACTGCTGTTAAAGCTTCCATTTCTACACCTGTTTGACCGATACACTTCACTAAAGAGTTCACTTCTACCCCATTATCATGCACTTTTGTGTTTACTTCTATTTTGGTCAACATCAAAGGATGGCACAATGGAATTAGGTTACTTGTTTGTTTTGCTGCCTGAATACCTGCAATTTCAGCAACCGTAAGA
>PKSZ01000419.1 GCA_002869425.1 Marinilabiliales bacterium | reverse complement strand
CCCTTGCAGAAGAGAAAACCCTCATGTTGTAGCTGCTTACAACAAGTTTAAAAACGAAAATTTCAAAAATGGAAACGGTTTCGTTGTTTATAATGTTTCACTTGATCATAATGCAGAAAAATGGAAAGGTGCCATTGTAAAAGACAAACTCGATTGGAAATACCATGTTAGTGATTTAAGAGGCTGGAAATCAGAACCTGCAAAAAAATATGGAGTAAACTCAATTCCTGCTAATTTTCTCATTGATGGCAACGGAGTAATCGTAGCCAGAAATCTTCGGGGCTCAAAACTGGAAACAAAACTTGAGGAACTGGTTAAAAAAAATGAATTTAAAGAAATTGAAAAGCAATTGCTTGAAATTGAGAAAAAATTAGATGAATTAAAAGACTTAGACGATTACAAAAACCAATCTAAATCTATTACCAAGATTAAATCAAAAATCGAAAAATCACGATTAAGTATTAGTAAACTTAAAGAAGAGGTCGAACAGGTGCAATAATCATGACAATTTGTGCTTTATCTGACAATTTGTCGTCAATTAATACAAATTAAGTTTACTTCGTAATCATCTAAATACCTTAAACTTACACAAAGCAGGTGCCTTTCAGTAAATAAAATACTGACATGTGCTCGAATGCGGTAAGATTGGCAGAATATTTGTTTCAATGGCCCTAAAAATTATAATTTTGTGGTTATGGCAAGAAAAAATGCATTGGGAAAAGGACTGAATGCTTTAATTAATGATGAAGACACGAAAATAACCAACATGGGAGTTTCAGATTCAGTTGAAGATAAGGAGCAGGAAAATATTCAGGAAGAAGCTGAAGAAGCTGAAGAAGCTGAAGAAGCTGAAAATCCTGAAAGCATTGTCGATGAAGAAAATGAACCAAAAGAAAATCCAAGATCTGAGATAGAGGATAATGAACCCGAACAGACTTCAGAGCCGGAAGATCAGCCCGAAGAAGAAAATGAATCGAAAGAACTAAGTCCTGAAAATCAGGATTGGAAAGAGAAATATCTACGATTATCTGCTGAATTTGATAATTACAGGAAAAGAACCCTCAAAGAAAAGATGGAATTGATGAAGTCTGCAGGAGAAGACATTTTTCTTAATATTCTTCCTGTTATTGACGATTTTGAAAGAGGCTTACAATCTATAAATGATGCAAAAGATACAAAAGCTGTAAAAGAGGGCGTTGAATTGATATACAACAAATTCAAAGAATTCATTAATCAAAGAGGTGTAAAAGAAATTGATGCCAAAGAAAAAGAATTCGACACAGACTTGCATGAAGCTGTTACTAAGATTCCTGCCCCGGACAAGAGACTGAAAGGTAAAGTTGTTGACGTAATAGAAAAAGGATACACTCTGAACGATAAGGTAATTCGCTACGCTAAAGTTGTTATAGGCGAATAAAATCAAGCAAAAAAGTTATGAGCAAAAGAGATTATTATGAGGTTCTGGGCGTAAGTAAATCTGCCAGTAAGGACGAGATAAAAAAAGCTTATCGGAAACTGGCATTGAAATATCACACTGATAAAAATCCCGGGGATTCATCGGCGGAAGAAAAGTTTAAAGAAGCGGCCGAAGCCTACGAAGTTCTTAGTAATGAAGACAAAAAAAGAAAGTATGATCAATTTGGTCATTCCGGACTTGGAGGATCTGGTGGTTTTGGTGGAGGCGGAATGACAATGGAAGATATTTTCAGCTCATTTGGAGATATTTTTGGCGGATTTGGATTTGGTGGTGGCGGTAGCAGAAGAGGTGGCCGCAGAGTTAACAAAGGAACCAACCTGAGGGTAAAGGTAAAACTTACATTAGAAGAAGTTGCCAAAGGAACTGAGAAAAAAATTAAAGTAAAAAAACTAGTTACTTGCGATGCTTGTGATGGCTCAGGAGCAGAACCCGGTTCCAGTCCTGTAACTTGTCCATCCTGTAATGGTTCTGGGCAGGTAACCAGGGTCACAAATACTTTCTTAGGTCAAATGCAAACTTCCTCAACATGCCCTACCTGCAATGGACAAGGAACAAAGATCAACAACTATTGCAGAAAATGTGCCGGTGAAGGAACAATGAAGGGTGAAGAAGTTCTGAACATTAAAATACCTGCAGGCGTTGCTGCCGGAATGCAAATGAATGTTAGTGGAAAAGGTAATGCAGCGCGAAGGGGTGGCATCAACGGAGATCTGCATGTGTTAATTGACGAAGAAGAACAGACTGACTTAATCAGAGATGAAAACGACCTGATTTACAATCTATTTCTAACAATTCCAGAAGTAGTTCTTGGTTCCACGGTTCAAATTCCAACATTGGACGGCAAGGTAAAAATCAAAATCGATGCTGGAACACAACCTGGAAAAATTCTCAGGTTAAGAGGAAAAGGCTTACCTGATGTAAACGGATATCGAAGTGGTGACCTATTGGTTCATGTGAATGTTTGGATACCAAAGAGTATTTCAAAGGATGAAAAAAAGATAATGGAGAAATTGCAGGATTCTCAAAATTTTGAAGCCAAACCAAGCAATGAAGACAAAAACTTCATCAAACGAATGCGTAGTTATTTCGAGTAAATTTTGATTATTTTTGATCTAATAGTTCTAATTTTTACTTTTGTTCGAATAAGAGTGATTGAGAAGCAGGCATCCTAATGGTATTATTTAAAGCAGAAAACATTACAAAAAAGTTCGCTACACATCTGGCACTGGATGATGTTAGCATTAATGTGCCGGAAGGATCAATATTTGGACTACTGGGACCGAATGGAGCGGGAAAAACAACCCTTATAAGAATTATCAATCAAATTACTGCTCCCGATAGCGGATCATTGTATTTTAATGGCAAACCACTTCAGGGAATTCATGTGCATGAAATCGGTTATCTTCCAGAAGAAAGAGGCTTGTACAAGAAAATGAAAGTTGGAGAGCAGGCTATTTATCTTGCTCAATTAAAAGGCCTTACAAAACGTGACGCTATTAAAAAGCTTAGATACTGGTTCAGAAAATTTGAAATAGAAGCCTGGTGGGATAAAAAGGTTGAAGAACTCTCAAAAGGGATGGCGCAAAAAGTTCAATTTATAATTACAATACTGCACGAACCAAAACTACTAATATTTGATGAACCGTTTAGTGGTTTTGATCCTATCAATGCAAATCTCTTGAAGAAGGAAATTCTTGCGCTAAGAGATGCAGGGGCAACCATTATTTTTTCAACACACAACATGGGCTCTGTTGAAGAGTTGTGCGATAATATTACTTTAATTAATTATTCAAAGGCCATTCTTGACGGACACATTGATGATATAAGAGAAAAATATAAATCAAGAACGTATGAGCTGATTTTCAATGGCTTCTTTAATAAATTTGAAGCCTCGCTATCTTCAAGTTATGAAATACTTGAAAGCAAAGAACAAAACGGACATACAAAAGTAAAAGTCAAGCTCCTGGGTAATATGTCAACCAACGATTTGCTTAAGCAACTGATACCAACAGGCGAAATAATTTCCTTCAACGAAATTGTTCCCAGCATGAATGATATTTTCATTAAAGTAGTTGAAGAAACAAATGCAAAAAATGGTGTGAAAACGATGGACTAAATGAAAAAGATTGGATTAATTATAGCAAGAGAGTATATCACCAGGGTAAGGAAAAGGTCGTTCATTATCATGACAATTATCGGCCCCATTCTTATTGCAGCTCTTTTTATTGTGCCAGCTTGGATATCTCAGCTTGAAGATACTGAACTGAAAACAATTGCAGTAATTGATGAAACATTTACTTTTTCAGATGCACTGAATGATAGCAAGTATATAAAATTCATTAATATTGAGAATACTAATATTGAACAAGAAAAAAAGAGTTTTAAAGAAACTGATTATTATGCACTGCTCTATCTTCCACACAATATTTTAAACAGCAGAAGAATTCAAATTTTTTCAGATAAAGATGTTACACTGTCAGTTAAAATGCATATTTCCAATCAGGTAACAAAAGAAATTGAAAGGCAAAAACTACGATCTGAAAACATTGATGAAGATATTTTAAAAAGGATAAAAACCGATCTGGATGTTCAGACTATCAAATGGACGGCAGAAGGTGAAGAAAGGGAAAGTTTTACTGAATTAAAAATGGTATTGGGTTTTGCTGTTGGCTTCATGATCTACATGTTTATATTCATGTATGGAAGTCAGGTTATGAGAGGTGTTATTGAAGAAAAAACAAACAGAATTATCGAAGTTATTGTTTCTTCAGTGAAACCATTCCAGTTGATGATGGGAAAAATTGTGGGTGTTGCTTTCGTAGGACTAACGCAATTTATTTTATGGGTAGCATTGTCAACAACACTCGTATCAGTTGCAAAGCTTGCGCTCTTTGAAGCACCGGAATTAGGACAACAGGAAATTGTTGTTGAAAATATCCTTACACAGGAAAATGCCAATGATTTACTTCCAACAGGAAATGAAGAGACTGAAGAACTGGCCGATATGCTTACTACTGTAATCCAATCTGTTGATTGGACACTTATGATCTTTTCATTCGTTATATTTTTCCTCGGTGGTTACCTGCTATATTCCTCGATGTTTGCAGCTGTTGGATCAGCT
>PKSZ01000241.1 GCA_002869425.1 Marinilabiliales bacterium | reverse complement strand
GGGTACTGTGCATCCACAGGAAGACTTAACATTACTTAAAACCAAAGGATCTTTTCCTGTGTTCTTAAAAACAAACTCACAAGTTCCATCACCACCATAAGGGATAGTTCCGAAATCATGAACCGTTTTCTCAAACAAGATGTTTGGTTTGTTTTTGTCTTTAACTTCCTCTTCCTGCGCCACAAGCATACCTGCTGTAAATACTATGGCCACGAAAATTAATAGAACTTTTTTCATAATAAATGTATTTATTTATGGTAAAATTAAGGATTTGAATTTCAAAGAGCAACTATTCACAGCAAAGATCTTAATCAAAATTCATTCCATTTATCACATGATTACTATTTTTGGGGGATGAAATTCATTATAACAAGTTTATTCTTTTTGATTATCTGTACATTAAGTGCACAGGTAGTTAATATTGAAAAAAAACGCACAAAAAAAGCAGAAGGTGGTTTGCAAGGAAATATAGATTTAAATTTTGCATTAACAGAAACTACAAAACAAATTATCCAGGGAAAAAATGATATAAAGTTCCAGTTTATCCACAAGAACAATACGGTGTTATTTTTTAACAATTTAAGCTTAATGCAGATTGATAATGAGAAATTCCTGAATGATGGATTTCAACATTTACGATATAACTACAACATCATAAAAGATAATTTGATAGCAGAAATATTTGTTCAACATCAGTACAACAGCATTAAAAAGCTGAACAGAAGAATGTTGGGTGGTTTTGGTCCCAGGATAAAAATTGTTGAAAATGAAAATATCAGGATCTTTTCAGGCCCTCTTTGCATGTACGAATACGAAGAATTACTAACTAAAGAAGTGCATGAAAAATGGAGGGCAAGCATATATATATCACTTTCTGTAGATTACAAACAAATTAAAATTAACAGTATTACTTACTATCAACCCAATATATCGGAAACCAAGGATTATCGAATCAGTTCTGATTCAAGCTTGAATATTGGGATTACAGATAAACTATCCTTTAAATCAGGTTTTAGCCTAAGCTTTGATAGCCAACCACCAGAAGATATAGCATCCCTTTTCTATACACTGAATAATGGAGTTAGTTTTACATTTTAATTTACTTCTTCTTTCTATTCACTAATAAGTAAACCAGGGGCAATATTCCAGCTGTATTAATTACGAAAATTGCAATAAACCATCCCTTTTGGTTATTTCTTGCACTTTTCCACATTGCAAATCCTTTCAATATCAATTCGATAACTGCAATAAAAATAAAAACAATAACGAATGCTATGCTAACTTTTGGTTCCATAATTATTTTTTATTTTAAATTTACAAAAAGAAATGCACTATGAATAATTATGCCGTAATTTTTGAGTTCTCTACATATTTCAGCGAAACCTTACCCAATCTATCACAGGAACTTAATTTTGTCCCAGCCAAAGGCCTTGCAATATACATTGATGATTCCTTAATTAACCTTCCGGAAGACATGGAAAATAAGGGATGGTTTGAAGTTGCAGATGTTGATTACATTCTGCATGAAAACGTATTTGTTGCCAGTTTAAAAGAGCTTGGAGAATACAAAAGAAATTAATTCATCAAAATTTATTTCTTTATTTCCAGATAAATGTATCCTGCATTTTCATTATAAATTGGGGTATTTGGTCAATTTATTATTAATTTTGCGGGCTGTTAACATTTAAACTTTCATTATGAATATTGCTTCGAAATACGATCCTGTGCAAACGGAAGATAAGTGGTACCAATACTGGATGGAAAAAGGCTTTTTTAAAGCTGAACCGGATAGTTCAAAAGAACCATATTCAATTGTTATTCCTCCTCCCAATGTAACCGGCGTATTACATATGGGCCATATGCTTAACAATACAATTCAGGATGTATTGGTAAGAAGAGCCCGTATGAAAGGTAAAAATGCACTATGGGTACCGGGTACAGATCATGCATCTATAGCCACAGAAGCAAAAGTGGTAGCGTTGCTAAAAACCAAAGGAATTGATAAGAATAAATTGAGCAGAGATGAATTCCTTGAGCATGCATGGGAATGGAAAGAAAAGCACGGTGGAATTATTCTGGAACAACTAAAAAAACTAGGAGCATCATGTGATTGGGATCGTACTTGCTTCACTATGGATGAAGAAAGATCAGAAAGCGTGCTTGATGTATTTATAGATCTTTACAACAAAGGTAAAATTTATCGTGGCTACCGAATGGTTAACTGGGATCCACAAGCAAAAACAGCTGTTTCTGATGAAGAAGTAATTCATACCGAAGAACAATCAAAATTGTATTATGTACAATACAAAATTGAAGACAGTAGTGATTGCATAACTATAGCAACCACACGTCCGGAAACCATCCTGGGAGACACCGCTGTTTGTGTTAATCCAAATGATGAAAGATATCAGCACCTGAAAGGAAAACAGGTTATTGTTCCTATGGTTGAAAGACCTGTTCCAATTATATTTGATGAATATGTAGATGTAGAATTTGGTACTGGTGCTTTAAAAATTACACCTGCACACGACGAAAACGATTATGAAATAGGGAAGCGTCATAAATTACAAACCATTGATATATTCACAGATGATGGTAAATTAAATGATAAAGCACAACTGTTCATTGGAGAAGATCGTTTTGATGCAAGGAAAATGGCTGCAGAAAAACTGGAACAACTGGGATGTCTGGTGAAAGTTGAAGATTACATTAATAAAGTTGGCCGTTCCGAAAGAACCAATGCCGTAATTGAACCTAAAGTTTCAATTCAGTGGTTCCTGGACATGAAAGAACTTGCTGCACCTGCCTTGGAAAATGTAATGAACGATAATATCCATTTTCATCCACCTAAGTTTAAAAACACTTACAGGCATTGGATGGAAAATGTAAAAGACTGGTGTATTTCACGTCAGCTATGGTGGGGCCACCGAATTCCTGCTTATTACATAAAAGGAACTGAAGATTTTGTTGTTGCCAAAAATCCGGAAGAAGCACTAGGTCTGACTAAAGTAAAACAAAACAATCCAAACCTGACAATGGCAGACATTTACCAGGATGAAGATGTATTGGATACATGGTTTTCTTCCTGGCTATGGCCAATTAGCGTTTTTGACAAAGTAATAGAACCCGAAAAAGAAGATTTGAACTACTTCTATCCTACTGACGATCTTGTAACTGCTCCTGAAATCCTGTTTTTCTGGGTAGCACGAATGATTATGGCAGGCTATGAATACCGTGGTGAAAAACCTTTCAAGAATGTTTACCTAACAGGTATTGTACGTGACAAACAGAGAAGAAAAATGTCTAAATCTCTTGGAAATTCTCCGGAACCTCTTGAGTTGATTAAACAATATGGTGCAGATGGCGTTCGCGTTGGTATGCTGCTCTGTTCCCCTGCGGGAAATGATCTCCTGTTTGATGAAAATTTAACTGAACAGGGAAGAAACTTTGGCAACAAGATATGGAATGCTTTCAGACTTGTAAAAAGCTGGGAAATAGACTACTCCATTGAACAACCAGAATATGCACAAGCTGCGATTACATGGTTTGAAGAAAAAATAAACCAAAGTATCATTCAAATTGAAGATCATTATTAAAAGTACAGACTTTCTGATGCCCTAATGGTTGTCTACAAATTGTTCTGGGATGAGTTTTCATCTTGGTACCTGGAAGCAATCAAACCTGCATACCAGAAACCTATTGATTCTAAAACACTGGCTGCCACAGAAGTATTTTTTGATAAGCTCTTAAAACTTCTTCATCCATTTATGCCATTTATAACAGAAGAATTGTGGCAGTTGCTTGAAGAGCGAAAAGACGGCGAAAGCATAATGATATCAGACATGCCGGTTGCTAATGGCTGGAACAAAGAAATAGAACAACATTTTGAAAAGCTTAAAGAGGTTGTTACCCATATTCGTTCCATAAGGAAAGATAAAAACATTCCCAACAAAGATGAGCTAAAGCTTTATATCCGTGCTGAAGAAAATAAATACGATAAATCATTGGATAATCTGGCGGTAAAACTGGCCAATCTTTCAGAATTGATATTAACGGAAGACAAAGTTGATGATGCGATATCATTTATGGTTGGAACATCGGAATATTTCATTCCACTGGAAGGCAATATTGATGTTGAAGAAGAATTGAAAAAGCTTGAAGAAGAATTGAAATACCAAAAAGGATTCCTTAATTCTGTGTCAAAAAAACTCAGCAACGAAAAGTTTGTAAACAATGCACCGCAAAAGGTTGTGGATATAGAACGTCAAAAACAAGCAGACGCTGAGATTCGGATAAAAGCAATTGAGGAACAAATCAACCTATTGAAATAAAAACAAGTTTCACAACCCGAAACGTACCATTGAGGTATGGTGGAGTGTTTCGTGCAAAATTAAAGTTCGATATTCCATAAAAAGTTGATAGCTTGTTGCACAACTACCTTTTGTGTGCTAAATAAAATCTGTATGCGTTGCATTGCGATTAATAGCCCTAAGCAAAAGAATCGGGTACCTATATGGTTCTGTAAGCGTTAAAAGCAGCTGCGGCACACAACACATTGCCACCCATTGATGGCTCGATTGTTACAAACACCAAAACTTGTGNNNNGTGATCCTCAAACAATGGTGATTGGTTACGCTCTCTTCGCCAAATGGAGCCCGGCAATGTTTGATAAATGCCGTATATCGCAGTCATTAGCAAAAAACATATGCTTTGCATTGGGTTGGTAGCCAAAAACAGAAATGGCTGCTTCATTACAAAACAGCCATCTCAGTTTCTTCCTAATTATCCGGAGTAAACATCGGATCCCATGGTGGTAACATGATTGGTTTCTGATCCAGTATTTTCAAAGTCTTTTCATCCATATACTTTTTCAAAACCACAACTCTAAACATATAATTATCAAACCACTCATCGGTCATGGTTAAATATCCATTATGTCCACTGGATGCTCCCCAACTATTTTCCAATAACCATTTGGTTATTTTCCCGGATGCATCAACATCAACACCAACCAAAGCCATTCCATGCGATGAACCACTCTCTGAAGTTTGAATCCTTTGCTTTTTATCCATTCCAAACTTTACATCAAACAAACTTTCATAATCGTAATTATGAATATCCAGTGTACCTTCATCTTTGTTCAACTGTTTACCTACATCACAGGAGAAATACATGGCTTCATTATCCATGATAGATTTCTTTGCATACTCTTTGATCTGCGAAGAAGGAAGATTGATAAACTTCCAGTTTCGACCGTCCCACATATTTCTATCGTATTCAATTTCATATAGCTTATTGTATTCTCTTGAAGGATCATCCATAAGCAATACGTAATCATTCAAATCAACCGTTACAAATTCCTTATAAAAAGACATTGGAGTATAGGTCTTTTCTTCTGATAACTTACCATCCTTGTCTTTATAACGCCAATTAAATTCCTGAGGTGGTTCTCCAAGACCAAGCGCAAGCATTTTGTAAATGTCGCCTAACATTTCCAACTTTTTGTTTTCAAGTTCCTGGTATTTTGCTCCTTTTGCAGCCATTTCACGCAATACAATACCATCTTCGCGAAGTTTTCTTCTAACCATTTGCTGTAAATAAGATGTTTTCTCGCTATTGTAGGTCTCGGGCATTGCATCTTTTGGAACCATGCCGTACTTCTCAACCAAATCAACCAATAAATTCCATACGCCGCCATCACCAATGGCATTTCTAAACAACCACTTAACCGTTCTATCGTCAAGAGGCTGGTCTGAAGTAGAAATAATGCCTTCTAAAAATAAATTTGATTTTTCAAATTGATCCCAGAAATACAAATAATTGGTGGAAAACTCAAAAGAGGATATTCCAAGCTGACTGATTACTTTAGGACGAAATACATTCAATCCTGTAAACATCCAACATCTACCACTGCTCTTCTGATCTGTAATTCCCTTTACATCAACCTTATATGCAAATTCATGATCAATATTCTTTACATTATCCCTATTAAGAGACAAAGACTTGATACTATTATTGGAAATTGCATTTTGTCGGGCTTTAAAATCTCCGTCTCTTTCAACAGATTGTCTGATTTTAGACAATTTATCCGGAGTTATAGCACCCTTTTCCTGTGCTTTACCTAATTGAACCATGAATGTAAGGATTAGTAAAAAAATTGTTGTTTTATAAGTCATAACATTCTATTTAAATATGTATTACCTCATCATATGCAGCAGCTGCTGCCTCCATAATTGCCTCAGCCATAGTTGGGTGAGGATGTACCGATTTAATAAGCTCATGCCCCGAAATCTCAAGATTTCTTCCCACTACCAGTTCACCTATCATTTCTGTAACATTCGCTCCAATAAGATGTGCTCCCAAAAGTTCGCCATACTTAGCCTCAAAAACAAGCTTTACAAAACCTTCCTTTGCTCCTGCTGCACTTGCTTTTCCAGATGCTGTATAAGGAAACTTGCCAACTTTTATTTCGTAGCCTGCTTCTTTTGCCTGCGCTTCTGTAAGACCAACTGACGCAACTTCGGGTGTTGTATATGTACAACCGGGAATGTTTCCATAATTCAATGGTTTTACATCCTGACCCGCAATTTTTTCAACACAAATAATTCCTTCAGCAGAGGCAACATGAGCGAGAGCCGGACCATGAACTATATCACCAATGGCATAAATACCATCTATATTGGTTTTGTAATAATCATCTACTTTAACTTTACCTTTTTCCAGCTCAATACCCATCTCTTCGATTCCAATATTTTCAAGGTTTGGTGTAATTCCAACAGCTGATAACACAATATCTGCTTCTACATACTCTTCTCCTTTTTTCGTTTTTATCTGCACTTTGCAAACATCACCCTCTATATCGACTTTTTCAACAGCAGAATTAACCATTACCTTGATTCCTACTTTTTTCAAAGATCTGCCAAGTTGTTTTGAAACGTCTTCATCTTCCAAAGGAACAATGGTTGGCATAAATTCAACCAATATCACTTCAGTACCCATCGCATTATAAAAATATGCCAATTCTGTTCCAATGGCTCCGGAACCCACAACCAACATACGCTTAGGCTTCTCAGGCAAACTTAAAGCTTCACGATAGCCAATTATTTTCTTACCATCCTGTTGCAAGTTTGGCAATACTTTTGATCTTGCTCCTGTAGCCAGGATAATATGTTCCGCTTCTATTTCCTGCATTTCAGAATCATTGTTAACCTGTATTTTTCCCCTGGATACAATTTTTCCAAAACCCTGAATTACTTCAATTTTATTCTTTTTGAACAAGTACTGAATTCCTTTGCTCATTCCTGCGGCCACATTTCTGCTTCGCTCCACTATTTTGGCAAAATCAGCCTGAACATTTCCTTCTATAGAAATACCATAATCTTGTGCATGTTGTAAATATTCGTATACCTGCGCACTCTTCAATAGAGATTTTGTAGGAATACATCCCCAATTAAGGCAAATACCACCCAATTCCGCTTTCTCCACGACTCCAACCTTCTTTCCTAACTGTGATGCTCGTATCGCTGCAACATAGCCTCCGGGACCGCTTCCAATTACTACCAAATCGAATTTCATAAGTAAATTTATTTTGAATTATGTTTATTTAATCTAAATAGGGCAAAAATATATGCTTCTTTCATGAATCAAAAAAATATTTATATGATAATCATCAACATTTATCGCATAAGATACATTTTTCCAAAACCTTTTCTAAAATATTGTTCAGCCCCTGTAACTCTTTTGTCTATGGTTTCGCCATTAAGCCTTGTTATAACACGGTAAAAATAAATACCATTACCCAATGGATCG
This sequence comes from Marinilabiliales bacterium, assembly GCA_002869425.1. Classification (GTDB taxonomy): domain Bacteria; phylum Bacteroidota; class Bacteroidia; order Bacteroidales; family BM523; genus BM523. The sequence continues at coordinate 938 of PKSZ01000241.1, read as the reverse complement.
CCATACATATCGGTACCATCCCAGGCATAATCTGTAATATTTCTTCCAATATGTAGATTTCCAATATCGTCCTGCGTAATAACCTTCACAAGCTTTCCGGTAACTGTCAATATTTGAATTTCAAAATGATCAGGAACTTCACTACCTGTTAGTTCAAAAACAAAACGAGTAGAAGTACTAAACGGATTAGGATAATTGAAAACCTCGGTTACGGAAGCCTTATTAACCACCTCAAATGTAATGTCATAATCATTTTTACCACTCTTGTTCTGTGATGCATCCCAAGCCCTCACTTTCAATTTGTACACCCCATCCTGAACAAAATTTGGCTGAAATTTAATTTCACAACTGTTATCAGGTAATTCAGCAGGAACCCACTGAATTGAATCATTATCATGAATTGGAATAATTTCCTGTATTTCGCTATTTGGTTTTGTGAGATACAGCTCAAAATTGGAAGGATCATTCATCTCCAAAAATTGATTCTCATCTTTCAAACGGACAAGAATTTCAGGCTTTGCAGAAACAATATCACCATCCATAATATGAACGCCATCAAATGTTACATCCAAAACCGGGTTTGTAACATCAGACTGAACATAAAAGAAAATATGAGCGAAATTATTAAAATGGTGTTGTTCAAGCTGATCATATATTCCTGTTGTAGAATCTTTTGGATTTATTTCCACCCAAAGAGAATTCAAACCAGCCAAACCAAGTGTAGAAAGCTTAAGCGTATCCAATAATAATACATCACTTGCAGGATGCGCCCGCATTCTTTTGTCTGCAACGGGAACAACTATGTTCTGATTATTAATTAAAAAATATCGAACAAGAACCGAATCCATATCCCTTGCACTTATATTTTGAGTAGCAATGGTAAACAGCAAATCTTCTCCTTCCTGCAAAGTATCGCTGCTGACATAGTAGCCTAATTC
>PKSZ01000470.1 GCA_002869425.1 Marinilabiliales bacterium | reverse complement strand
ACCCATATTTTATATCTTTGGTTGGCAATGGGATATTTAATTTCGATAATATTTACTGCCCTTTTTCTGCTAATAATATACAGGAGTAAATTCTATAAATCGGAAAACCTAAACAAACATATTTTACCTGTTTTATTTCTGATTAAAGTCTCTGCAGGTATTGCTTTACTGCTAATTTATACTTATTACTACAAAACCAGGATTAGTGCTGATGTGTTCAAATATTTTGATGATGGTATGGTTATTTTTTCATCACTGGCAGATAATCCGCTGGATTATCTCAAAATGATTACTGGAATTGATGCTGATGCGGAACATCTTCAAAAATATTATACAGAAGCCAATTTCTGGTTTAAGGAATATAATTACAATCTGTTTAATGAGAACAGAACAATGATCCGATTCAATGCCTTAATAAGGCTCATTTCATTTCTCTCGTTTTCCGGCCTTGTTGCTATTTTTAAATCCATAAGAAAGCTATTCAGAAAAAAAGAAAAATTCTTACTGATTTTCCTGTTTTTAATGCCCTCTGTTTTACTATGGACCTCAGGTGTGCTAAAAGAAAGTCTGGCTGTTTTTGCTCTTGGGTTTTTAATTTATTCGTATATTAAAATCAATCAAAAGCAAAATATAATAAGAAACAGTATCCTATTAACCATTATGGCAGTTTTACTCTTCCTTACAAAGTTCTATATTTTTATTGCGATTCTGCCAGGATTTATAAGCTACTTGATGATTCGAGAAGGAAACGACAAATATGCCTTTATAAAATTTATAAGTATACACTTCTTAGGTTTTCTGTTACTAATTAACACACAATACTTCTCGAGCTACAATTTCATAGAAATAGTCGCCAGGAAACAAAGGGATTTTATCAATATGCTGGCTACACTTGATAATGTTGGAAGCCTTATAAATATAAATAAAATTGAACCTAACACAATAAGTTTACTGGTTAATATACCTATTGGGTTCTGGAATACAATGGTCCGTCCACTTATTACAGAAATCAGTTCACCAATCGCAATTCTGGCAGCACTTGAAAATATTCTTATTGAAATTATTCTCATTGTTACACTGATCTTTTCCTCTTATAAAAATATAACAGACAAAAGGTTTTTCTGGCTTACTATATCATTCACTTTGATTTTATTCTCTTTGAGTGGAATGACTACACCAGTTGCAGGGGCATTGGTTCGTTACAAATCACCGGCACTACCTTTTCTCCTTATGGCATTACTAATGCTATGCGATATTGATAAATTACTTGCATTCAAGAAAAAAATATTAAAACAAAACAATGAATAAAATTATCTTAATCACAGGAGCTACGGCTGGAATTGGAGAAGCAACAGCACGCCTGCTTGCGTCAGAAGGAAATCATCTGATCATCACAGGGAGGCGCAAAGAAAAGCTGAATCAATTGAGTAAGGATCTTATCAATCAATTCGGTGTTAGGGTTACATACCTTACTTTCGACATTCGTAAAAAAGAGGAAGTAAACAAAGCAATAAACTCCCTTGAAAAAGATTGGAAAAACATTGATGTTCTGATAAATAATGCCGGCCTTGCTGTTGGTTTATCTCCATTACATGATGGTTTAACTGAAGATTGGGATACAATGATAGACACCAACTTAAAAGGATTATTGTATATTACAAGAAAAGTAAGCCCGCTAATGATAAAACAAAAGCATGGACATATTGTAAACATCGGCTCCATTGCAGGGAAAGAAGTATATCCTGGTGGAAATGTATATTGCAGTACAAAACATGGAGTAGAAGCCTTAACCAAAGCTATGCGCATGGAACTTGTAGAACATGGAATAAAAGTTACATCTGTTTGCCCTGGAATGGTTGAAACAGAATTCTCAGAAGTGCGCTTCAAAGGAGACAAAACGAAAGCCAAAGCAGTTTATGAGGGCTTTGAACCTCTTCATGCTGAAGATATTGCCGAAACCATTCATTTCATAATTACAAGACCTGATCATGTGAATATCAATGATATTTTAATAATGCCTACAGCACAAGCAAACGCTGGATTAACTATTAAAAACAAATAATAATATGAAAATTTCAAGTGTCTTTTTGTTTTTAATCAGTGTCGTTATGTTTTCGTCCTGCGGACTTTATGAATCTCAAGTCCCCATTAATAAGGTAAGTAAGCAGAAAATTGATTCTGCTCTGGTTGGAAACTGGACCATCCAATACTACAATAATGAATGGAGAAACACAGACAATGATTATATTTCTATTATCCCATTTAACCAACACGAATACCTTGTACGACTGATTGGTATTAAAGACAGTATAATTACCGATATTATGCTTTTCAGAATGTACCCATCAAGAATAAAAGACCATACAATCTACAATATGCAGATAATGGAAACAGGAACAAAAAGCTCTTTCTCTTTTTACACCGTCAATAAAATCAATGAAAAACAATTATTGCTCAAAGGTCTTTCTGAAAATTTTACAGAAATTGAATTCAACAAGAGTAAAGATTTATCCAAATATATCATGAAGAATTACAGTAATTTTGAAGAAAACTGTGTTGAATTAGGAACTCTTGATAAAACTGACAATTTTAATTTAGCTAACCCAATTAAATAAAAAACCATATGAAAAAAACGATCATTCTATTTTACATGTTAATATTTAGTATTACTGCATTTTCACAAGCAGCAGGTAACTGGATAGACAACCAGGCCAAAGTTAAAGGTGGGTACGGTTCTGTCAGTATCTCCAATTCTAATACAGAGCAGTCATTTGAAGGCTATTACCAATCCAATAACTATTCCAGATCAGGATATTCCAAAGGTGCTGATACTGTTATTGAAATTCAAGCCAGGATACTAATGAATGTTAAAGCAGATGCATTTCATGCAATTTTTGGCGTGTCTCAGGTTTGTGATTCAATAGAATCGGGACATGAACTAATAAATCAAAGAATTGAACATTTCACAAAGGCATTATTAAAACTCGGTATCAAAAAAGAAGACATCCATATTGATTTCATTTCTCAGGTACCTGTATTTGAATATGCTGCGGGAAGCAAATTGTTTAGCAAAACATACAATGAAATCCCAAAAGGTTTCGAGCTGAAAAAAAACATCCACCTTACCTATTACAATGATGAAATAGCCGATAAGATATTAATTGCTGCAGCAAAAAATGAAATTTATGATATCATTAAAGTAGATCATATTGTAAGTGATCTTAATAGTGTATACAGCACCATGCGTGATACTGCGATCTACCTCTTAAACAGTAAGGTTGACGACTTTAAGAAACTTGGACTTACATTTATTCCTCAATATCATACAATTGCAGAAAGCATATATTCTTCATACCCTATTGAGCGATACGAAAGATATGGCACTTTCAATTATGCTTCTCTAAGCGCCATTGAGAAAAAAACAGACAATCCTTATAAAGCATCAAACCAATCAAGTTCTTTGTTTTATAACAAGATCAACTATAACACATACGAACTCGTAATTAATCCTGTAACTAAAGGACCCGTTGTTCAGTTTACATACACGCTTAAAATGCAATATGCACTTAAGAAACAATAAGCAAAATCATTTAGCATCAAACACAAAAGAGGCTGTATCATCTGGATACAGCCTCTTTTGTATATTATTGATGAATAATAAAATTATTCTTCAGTAATCAACTCAAATGAATCGATAAATGAAGAAGCATCATCTGCATCGGCATATGATCCATCTCTTAAAATAGCAACCTGATACAATCTATTCTTAACGATATAATCAGCAACTGTTGCATAAAAATTACCCTGATCTGTTTTGGCATGCGCCTTAAAATAAATACCTGGATTTTCTCCAATCTTAACTTCTTTCTCCTCCTCAATGGTCATTCCCATCTCGTTAATAAATCCACCCTTTGCATTCGCCAACAATTCTGCAGGATTACTTGCATCCACTGCTGCTGTAGGATAATCAGAATATGCAAGCATATAAATTTCTGTTGCACTTTTTTCATACATAAACTGAACCATCTCAATATTACCTACCTCAGTCGGTACAGAACTACTCTCTGATGATGGTGTTCCAGGGAAATTTACCTTAAAATTTCCTTCTTCAGAAACAAATAAATCTTCCGCCACAGGTACTTCTTCTGTTTGTTCAGTAGCTTCTTCAATATTATTTAGTTCTCCTTCAAGATCATTTAATGCATCATTCAAACTATCTTCTGTAACTTGACCGCCACCACAACCATACGTAAATAATAATCCCGTGATTGCCAGTGTTCCTAAAATTCCTTTTAATACTCTCATAGTGTTTTTCATTTGGTTAATAATCTTTACAAAGATAATTTATAGAACAGTTATTTACATTCATTTATGAAAAAAAAGTACAAAAAAGATAACCAATAATAAATATTAGAGTATAAATGTTTAAATTAACATATATGAAATATGTTCAATATAATTACATTTGCCTAGTAGTATTACTGAGATCATGAAGTTTATATTAATTGTCTGCATATTATTTGTTTCAACTCTTTATTCAACAGCTCAAAAAGGTAAGGAATTAACTATTAGGGGAGAAGTTATTGAAGAGGAGAGTAAGCTTCCTGTATCTT
>PKSZ01000750.1 GCA_002869425.1 Marinilabiliales bacterium | reverse complement strand
GAATTGCAAATGAAAAGCCAATTTATTGAACTGCAAACTCCCATACTAAACAAGTATTACAGGCCAATAACCCTAACGAAAATTTTGGTGGGAAAGCTCAATAAAGAAAGGACCTCTAGATAATTTATTCTCTGTTCATTGTTTCATTGTATGAAAATAAATTAACTTAGTTCGGGTAAAACTATATTCAATCTTAACCATCTATTTGGGCTAGTAAATTGTATTTAACACGAGTAGGATGCCAAAAACCAAAAACCAAAAATACGAACCAGTAAAATTCACAGGCTACGATCTTATTGATTTTGGAAATGGCAAAAAGCTGGAGCAATTTGGAGATATTAAACTTATCCGTCCAGAAACAAATGCAAAAGGAATTCTACCAAGCTTAAATATATGGGAAAAATATGCACATGCGGAATTTATTGAGAAAGATAATAAATCCGGCTATTGGAAACCATTTGTTCCTATGAATAAAAATGAATGGTTAGTACAAATAGCTGCAAAAAGAAAAATAATCAATATTGAACTGCAAAAAACTGAATTCAAACATATTGGCATATTTCCTGAACAAATTGAGAACTGGAACAAACTGTACAGCTTTCTGAACAAACACAGCAAGCCAAAAACACTAAATTTATTTGCATATACAGGAATTGCCTCATTGGTTGCCAGTGCAGCAGGCAGCAATGTTACGCATGTTGAAGCCATAAAAAAGCTTAACACCTGGGGCAAAGAAAATATGAGCAGGTCTGATCTTTCTGATATAAGATGGATACATGACGATGCTGTTAAATTTGTGTCCAAAGAAATCAGAAGAGGCAACAAATATCAATGTATAATTCTTGATCCTCCATATTTTGGAAGAGGTCCAAAAGGTGAAATCTGGAAGCTTGAAAAAGATTTGGAAGCTTTACTTGAAAACATCAACCAATTGATTGATAAAAAAAACGGATTGATTATCGCCAGTATTTATTCTGGAGATTACACTCCTTATGAGTTAAAAAAACTTTTTACAAAATGCTTTCCGAAAAACATCTCCATTCGTGTAATGGATCTTTCACTAAAAACAAAAAACGGCAAATCTCTAAATGCAGGATTTGCCGTTCATTCATATTTTTAATCACTACCTAGGATCATAAGCCCACTTTAGGTACATTGCACCCCAAGTAAACCCTGCTCCAAAAGTTGCCAGGATAATATTGTCACCCTTTCGCAATTGATTTTCCCAGTCATACAAACACAAAGGCAATGTTGCAGCTGTTGTGTTTCCATATTTTTCAATATTGATCATAACCTGTTTCTTGTCCAGTCCCATTCTTTTGGCTGTTGCTTCGATAATTCTCATGTTTGCCTGATGCGGAACAAACCAGGTCAGATCTTCTGATTTCATCCCATTGCGTTCCATCATTTCTACAGATACATCAGCCATGTTGGAAACAGCCCATTTAAAGACATGCTGACCTTCCTGGTAGACAAAATGCTCTCTTGCGTCAACTGTTTCATGAGAAGCAGGTCTGGCAGATCCTCCAGCTTTCTGATGAAGATGATGCCTTCCAACACCATCTGATTGTAGTTTTGTATCTATTATACCACATTCTTCAGTAGTTGGTTCAAGCAATACCGCTGCAGCACCATCACCAAAGATACAACAAGTTGCCCTGTCGGTATAATCTATAATTGAAGACATTTTTTCTGCTCCAACAACCACTACTTTTTTATTAGTTCCAGACTCTACATACTTGCTGGCAGTAGTTAAAGCATATAAAAATCCTGAACAACCTGCATTAACATCAAAACTGAATGCATTTTTAATTCCAACTTTATCGCTAATAATATTTCCAGTAGCCGGGAATTGCATATCAGGTGTAACAGTTGCACAGATTAAAAGGTCAACCTCATCTGGTGAGGTACCCGTTTTTTCAAGAAGATTCGAAACAGCCTTGGCACCCACAAATGAAGCACCCTCATCTTTTTCTTTTATAATTCTTCTTTCCTTTATTCCTATTCTGGTCATGATCCACTCATCAGTGGTATCAACCATCTTACCTAATTCTTCATTTGTCAGAATATAATCTTGCAGTGATGCTCCCACACCTGTGATTGCTGCTCTAATTTTTTCCATTACTTAAACGCCTCCTTAATTTTATCCGATAATCTCACATCAACAACTTCCTTTGCCTGTAATATCATATTTTTTATCGCATGGGCATTGGATATTCCATGACCAATAGACACATTGCCATTTATACCCAAGACCGGCGTGCCACCATAATTTTCAAAATTGAAAAGATCAATATATTCATCACTAATATTCCTGGCTTTAGCAATAGTATAAAAAGATTCTGCCTGTTTTAGAATCACATTCCCAGTAAATCCATCACAAACAATTACATCTGCTGTACCATTATACAAATCTTTCCCCTCTACATTCCCAATGAAATTAATCTTCGATTCATGCAGCAACATCTCATGCGTAGCTTTTGTTAAAAGATTTCCCTTTTCTGGTTCCTCGCCATTGTTCAAAAGACCTACCCTGGGATTTTTTATCCCAAAGACATTTTCTATATATATTGATCCAAGTATCGCATACTGGACAAGAACATCCGGTTTACAATCAGGATTAATACCCACATCCAAAATCAGAGATTTCTCTCCAGACAGCTGGGGTACAGTAGCAGTTATACAAGGCCGGATTACACCAGCAATTGATTTTACAACATACATGGCTCCAACAAGCATTGCCCCTGTATTACCAGCACTTGTAAATGCATCAATTGCACCTGTTTTCAAAAGATTATATCCAACAACAATGCTACTATCCGGTTTTGCTGAAAAAGTCTTCGCAGGATGCTCAGACATATTGATAACTTCAGTAGTATGAACAATTTCAAACCTTGAAACATCGAAGCCTTCCCGCTTTAAAATTGGATGAATTCCATTTTCATCACCAATCAAAACGATTGTGGCTTTATCCTGTAATATCTGGCAGGCCTGTATTGCTCCGAGCACAGTTGCTTCAGGAGCAAAATCGCCTCCCATTATATCAATACCAATCTTCATTGCAAATTAAAGGCTCTATACAGCAAGTTCCTTCTCAATAGCAAGTTTCCCCCTGTAAAATCCACAATCCGGGCATACTCTGTGGTATTGCACAGTAGCGCCGCAATTTGAGCAAGTACCCAATGTTGGTAAACTTGCTTTGTAATGGGTCCTTCTTTTATCCCTTCTTTGTTTTGACGTTTTTCTTTTAGGATGTGCCATTTTGCTTATTATTAATTAATTTTTTTAATTCATTCCAACGTGGATCAATCTCTTCATCCACATCATCAACATTATCAATCATGTGCGAATTGAGTCTTCCAAGCATTTCCTGATTACAGGTTGAGTTTCCATTTTCATCGTCGGGATGGATTTTAGATAATGGTTGACTTAAAATAATGTAGTCAAATATCATTTGTGATAAATCCAGTTCATCGCAACCTGGTGTTAAGGTAAAACTGTCTTCATCACCATAATCCTCATCCTCATTAAGTTTGGCATATGCTATTGTTTCATATGAAACAGCCAGGTTAAATGGCTCAAGACATCTGTCACATTGAACCATAATAAAACCACTCAATGAAAACTCCAGGATATACCCCCCGGGATTCTTATGTAGTAAAATGTCAATTTTGACACTTCCTCTCTGTATTTCAGAATGCTCAAAACTCTCAAAGAACGTATCATCTACATCGAAACGATACTCATGCGCGCCTTCCTTTAATCCTGAAAGCGAAATTCTGTATTGATCCAAGTAGCTCAATTCGCGTTAAAATAATCGTGCAAAAGTAAAAATTTATATCAGAATAAAAAAACACAGTGCTTTTTTATAACATTATATTTACAATAATACCCTATTATCTTTTCAATGCAATTCTAAAAACAGTACCCTTTCCAAGCTCAGAACTTTTAATAAATACCTTGCCGGAATGATACGATTCAATAATGCGCTTTGTCAGTGACAAGCCTAATCCCCATCCTCTTTCCTTTGTTGTATATCCAGGTTGAAAAATTGTTTTAAACTTCGATTTTGGAATTCCTTTCCCTGTATCTTTAATATCTATATAAACAACCTGAGTATGATCCTGTACGTTTATCTCAATGGTTCCGTTACCATCCATTGCATCAATTGCATTCTTGCAAATGTTCTCAATCACCCATTCGAAAAGCGCTACATTTAGTGGAATCAATATTTCATCGTTGGGTTGATCAACAACAAACTGTATTTTTTTTGATGCCCTGGATTTGATATACTGAACAGCATTATCAATTACTTCAACAATATTAATTGGTTTTAATACGGGTGCCGATCCAATCTTAGAAAATCTTTCTGTTATCGTTTCCAATCTTTTCACATCTTTTTCTACTTCCTGATACACATCCTGACGGACTCCTTCAATTTTAAGAAGCTCTAACCACGCCAACAAGGAAGAAATTGGTGTTCCAAGCTGATGGGCAGTCTCTTTTGACATGCCTACCCACACCTGGTTTTGTTCGGCTTTTCTTGATACACTAAAGGCAAAATACGAAACCAAAATAAACAGAAAAATTACACCCAGCTGAATATATGGATAATAGCTTAACTG
>PKSZ01000742.1 GCA_002869425.1 Marinilabiliales bacterium | reverse complement strand
TGCTTTAATTGATGAAAAAATGCCTGTTGTTGTTGTCGCAACCAAAGACAAGTCGTATGAAAAAATTGTAAGTAACATTCAGGAAGTTAAAGCAAGAAAAGGGATTGTAATTGCTGTAGTAAGCGAAGGAGACACCGATATTAAATCAATGGCAGATCACGTATTGGAAGTTCCTGAAACTCTAGATCCTCTATCTCCTTTATTGACTGTAATTCCATTACAATTTCTCTCATACCATATTGCTGTTATGAGAGGATGCAATGTTGACCAACCCAGGAATCTTGCAAAGTCTGTTACGGTAGAGTAATTATAGTCGGTTTGACCACATGAATATTTGCTGATTATCCTTAAAATCTTCGATATCCTTGCTGAAAAGGATAAACAATAAATCGACAGCCGGAATCAAGCCAAATCCACCGCCCATAGTAACAGCATAGGCTGCAGGAACAACTGGAGATGTTCCGAGATACAAGCGATGACCGCCTACAAGTCCTGTAAGAATAACCAATGCAGCTGCGGTAATACGTTCGTTTACATGCTTTAATTTAATTCGCAAACAGGTTCGACCCAATTGAATTTCCAGAAATTCTGCAGAGAACAAACTATTAGATTTTTTCAGGAATATTTTAGATTTCTCACTCTTTACCTCAATTGAATCACTACGGATACTACTATCAGAATTGAATATATTATTATGTGCAAACAAGGAATTTGCTAATGCAAAGAAAAAAACCAAAAACAATATTCTGAACATGAAATATTACAAAGTATGATTCATGATTCGACCACTTGTAACCAGCTGAAACAAATGTTTGTTCTCCAGAACCTCATGCAATAAATTCAAATGGCGCTCGTGATGCATATCGGTTCCAAGTAAATTAACAAAATCTTCCTTAATTAGCTTTTCTGCAATCTTTCTTGTAGGTACAGAGTACTCACCAGTTAGAGAATTTATATTCAACTGAAAATACACTCCCCTGTTTTTTAATTCGACATACTTATTAAAATCATTATACCAATAAACATATCTTTCAGGATGAGCAAGAATGGCTTTATAGCCGGATGTTTGCAAACTAAAAATTACTTCATTCAGATTTTGGGGTGGATTGAAATAAGATAATTCAAACAGCACGTAATTATCACCAAGTGTAAGCAATTCTTTCTTTTCAATTTTTTCCAAAAAATTAAAATCCAGATAATATTCAGCTGCAGCATCAACCTTCATATCTATCTTCTCAATACTAAGTGCTTCTTTTACCCTTAACAAACCCGTGCGAATAATTTCAGGTGTGTTTTGATAATAATCACTCATTATATGAGGAGTAATAATAAGCTTCCTGTATCCAAGCTCATATAAACCCTTTATAAGCATAATGGACTCTTCAATTGTCTTGACCCCATCATCAATACCGGGAATTAAATGAGAATGTACATCGGTTCCTATTCCCGATAAATCAGGTAATGAAAACTTCTCACTTCCTCCAAATAATTTTTTTAAAAATCCCACTTATCGATTGTTGTATTGTTGCTTATAATAATTCTCATACTCACCAGAAACAATATGCTCAAGCCAGTCTTCATTTTCAAGATACCAATCAACCGTTTTTCTGATTCCATTTTCAAAATCCAATTCAGGTTGCCAACCCAACTCAGATACAATCTTTGAACAATCAATCGCATATCTCAAATCATGACCTGCACGATCTTTCACAAATGTGATAAGCTTTTCTGATTCTCCATTTGGTCGTTGTAAATTCTCATCCATAACCCTACAGAGCGCTCTTACTAGATCAATATTTTTCCATTCATTTTTACCACCAATATTGTAAGTCTCTCCTATTGTTCCCTGGTGAAAAACCAAATCAATAGCCTTAGCATGATCCTCAACATAGAGCCAATCCCTTATATTCTCACCTTTACCATATACAGGTAGCGGTTTTTTATTCTTGATATTATTTATTACTAAAGGAATCAGTTTTTCCGGAAACTGATTTGGCCCGTAATTATTTGAACAATTAGTTATTACTACGGGTAATTTATAAGTATTATGATACGCCCTTACAAAATGATCTGAGCTCGCCTTCGCTGCAGAGTATGGACTTTTTGGATCATAAGCTGTTGTTTCTAAAAACATTCCCTCATCACCAAGAGAACCATATACCTCATCTGTGGAAATATGATAAAATCTTTTACCCTCAAAATTCTTCCAGCTCTCTTTTGCTGCATTCAGCAGGTTAACCGTACCCAGAACATTGGTATTAATAAAAGCCATTGGATCTTCTATCGATCTGTCTACATGCGACTCAGCAGCCAAGTGAACTACGCCATCAATATTATACTTTGTAAATAGATTATTAATAAAATCAATGTCTGTAATATCACCTTTAATAAACTGATAATTGTTTTGGGTTTCTATATCCCTTAGATTTTCAAGATTTCCAGCATATGTAAGTGCATCAAGGTTGATTATTGAATAATCCGGATATTTGTTTACAAATAATCGCACAACGTGTGAACCAATAAAACCTGCTCCTCCGGTAATTAAAATTGTTTTCATATTAATAATTCTGATCTTTTAATCTAATATATTTCTCCCACTCCCATGCTGAAAGGATGGTCTCATCCAAACTTTTTTCTGCTTTCCATCCCAATAATTCATTTGCCTTATTAGTATCAGCATATACTTTCTCTACATCTCCAGACCTCCTACCCACAATCGAATAATTAAGATCTTGTCCTGAAACCCTTTGAAAGGCATTTACAACTTCAAAAACAGAAACACCGTTGCCTGTACCAACATTAAAAACTTCAACAGGAATAGCCGATTCCTTCATTCTTTTTACCGCAGCAATATGTGCTTTGGCAAGATCTACAACATTAATGTAATCCCGGATGCATGAGCCATCAGGTGTATTATAATCATCTCCAAAGATTTTCAACTCTTCGCGCAATCCAATTGCTGTTTGCGTAATAAATGGTACCAGATTATTGGGAACATTTAAAGGTAGTTCTCCTATTTTAGCTGAAGGATGAGCTCCAATAGGATTAAAATATCTCAACAAAACTGCCTGTTCTATCATTTTTGCCTGAACTGCATCTGTAATTATCTCTTCAGCAATTTGTTTTGTATTTCCATATGGAGACATTGCCTTAACAACAGGGGCATTCTCTGTTACCGGCAGTTCTTCTGGTTGGCCATAAACCGTACAGGAGGATGAAAAAACCAAAGAATTCACCCTAAACTCACTCATTAACTTCAATAAATTTATAAGTGAAACCAGGTTGTTTTCATAATAAAGCAAAGGTTTCTCAACTGACTCACCAACAGCCTTATATGCAGCAAAATGGATGACAGACTCAAACTGATTTTCCTGAAAAATCCTCTTGAGCTTTGTAACATCCTTAAGATCTACCTCATAGAACAAAGGTTGTTTACCAGTTATTTCACAAATCCCATCCAAAACCTCCATAAGAGAATTGGACAAATTATCAACAATAACCGGTTCCAAACCAGTCTGCATCAACTCTACAACAGTATGCGAACCAATGTAACCTGTTCCACCTGTAACCAGTACCTTACCCATTAAAGACTCCAGTACGTTAAATTTTGAATCTTATCTTTATATATTCCTTTAATATCAACCAGAATACCATCTTCAGATGAAATAGACTCAAAGTAATCTTCTTTTAAGTCAACATATTGGTGATGATTAACTGCCACTATTACTGCATCATAGCCTTTACCAATTTCAGGAACAATTTCAAAATCATATTCTTCCTTCACTTCTTCATTCGATGCATAAGGATCAACCACCTCAACATTGACCATATAAGATTTCAATTCATTCACAACATCAACGACTTTCGAATTCCTAATGTCACTGACATTCTCTTTGAATGTAACGCCCATAACCAGGACCTTGGCATTACGGATGTTTTTATTGGCAGCCACAATTTTTTTAACGGTTTGCTTTGCTACATATCCGCCCATTGAGTCATTTACATACCTTCCACTATTAATGATTTGCGCATGATATCCATATTCTTTCGCCTTAAAAGTCAAATAATATGGATCAACACCAATACAGTGACCTCCTACAAGACCAGGAAAGAATCGCAAGAAATTCCATTTAGTTCCTGCAGCTTCCAGAACATCAAAAGTATTTATACCCATTTTGTTAAAAATGATCGATAACTCGTTCATCAAAGCAATATTAACATCACGCTGTGTATTCTCAATAATTTTTGCTGCTTCAGCAACTTTTATTGTACTGGCGCAATGAACACCAGCAGTGATAATGCTGCCATAAACATTTGTAATAACTTCCGCTGATTCCGTATCACATCCAGAAACCACTTTCACAATACTTGTCAATGTATGTTCCTTGTCTCCGGGATTAATACGTTCAGGAGAATAGCCAACCTTAAAATCATCGACGAATTTCAACCCACTCTCTTCTTCAAGAATAGGAATACAATCTTCTTCGGTACATCCAGGATAAACTGTTGATTCATACACAACATAATCACCTTTCTTCAAAACTTTCCCTACAGTTCTAGATGCTGCCAGCACCGGGGTTAGATCTGGTAAATTATGGTCGTCAATAGGTGTTGGAACAGCAACTAT
>PKSZ01000743.1 GCA_002869425.1 Marinilabiliales bacterium | reverse complement strand
CAATCCGGGATTTCTCTGCTTATTTCCGGTTATACTTTCTAACACGAGGTATCTCCAAATGTAGTAAAAAATACTTAAATAGTAAAGCTTTAAGGTAAATAATTGTGGATTTTAAAATCCTGATTTAAATGCATTTAATTAGCGTGTTGTCAATTTGAAAAATATTCAAAATTACATAAGCCAATTATTTAAATGTCAGTATATGTTTGATGTCTTTAGAATCAAATTTCAATATGTTTAAAAATATCAAATGATTTTATATTTTCATTTTATGTGAATATGACAACATAAACTTTCTAAATTTGTGCTTCAAGGCAGGACATGGCAGGCATTTTAGGATTCATATTGTTTTTATTTGTAAGTTTTTCAGTTATAGGCCAGCCTAAAGAACAGCGGAATGTTGATAGCCTTTACTCTATAATAAAAACCAATCATTTAAACGATTCAATAGCAGCAAATCTGTTTGTTGAAGAAGCAGATAAGGTGTGCGAGGGTTTGCAACATACAAAAGAAGCGCTGCCTCTGTATGTTAAAGCGTTACAATATGCAGAAAAAGCAAAAGATGATAACCTGATAGCCAATACAAGCAATACCATTGGTATTTGTTATGAAATTAACGGAGAGCATGATAGTGCTTTGGTATATTTTGGTAGGTCTTTGGAGATGAATCGGATTCTTAATGATTATTTGGGAATTGGAAATGCTTATAAGAATATGGGAATTGTCTATCAATTTAAAGGGGAATTAGAGAAGTCTATTGGTGTATACATTAAGTCGGCAAAACATTATGATAAGTTAAAAGATACGGTCTTACTAATTGACTCATACATTAATATTGGCGCAATATACAGATTGGCAGAAATGAATGAAAAGGCCTGGTATTATATGCTAAAGGCAGATGTGCTAAATAAGGTATTGCAAGATGATGTTATGTCAGCAAGAATATACAATGAGTGTGCAATTCTTAGTAAATTAAAGGAGGATTATTCTTCAGCGATTAATTATTACAGGCAATCAATAGAGGCCAGCAGAAAGAAGAATTGGTTAAAGGGAATTGCAACAGCCTTGAGTAACCTGGGGAATGTTTATTTGTCATTAAATCAGATTGATACAGCCTTAGACTATCATATTAGATCTCTTCAGATAGAAAGGAAATTGAATCATCGATATGGAATGTTGATGTCAATTAGTACTATAGGGGAGATTTATTATACCAAGGGCAAGCTGGACAGTGCACTGTATTATCTGTATAAAACAGAAAAACTTGCGTTAGAAGAAGCTGATTATTACGTGTTAAACAAAACTTACAATTCCTTGTATGAGATTTTTTATGGGGAGAAGGATTGGCAAAATGCGTTGAGATACAGAAAGTTGAATGATGCATATAGGAATGTCATGTTTAATGCTGAGATTGCAGATAAAATTGCCGCAGTTGAAACAGAATACCAGGCAGAAAAAAAGCAAACGGAAATTGAATTCTTAACAGTTCAGGAACAGATAAAAGAGGAGAGGATTGAAAAGCAGAGAATATTGATATATATGAGTAGCTCTATCCTTTTGGTATTTGGTATTTTGTTAACTGTTGTATTGGTTTTGTTTCGGCGAAAAAGAATGGCTTATCATCAAATGGTACTTTTAAATATTGAAGCAGTTCACGAAGAAAAGGTTCATGAAAAGCTTCAGATTGGTAATGAACAAATAGAGGAGCCAGGCAATGAACCATTATTCGCTGAATTGATGTGTGTTGTTGAGGATGAACAAAGGTTTAGGGATAAAAACTTAAATCTTGATATGTTGGCGAAAGATTTATCCACGAACCGACAATATTTATCTAAGCTAATCAACGATAAATTAGGAAAGAATTTTACGCAGTTTATAAATGAATACCGTGTAAAAGAAGCAAGAAAACTCTTGGTGGATGTTGAGTCAGAAAAGTATACAATAGAAGGGATTTCTGAATTGGTTGGATTTAATTCACGTACAACTTTTATCACTGCTTTTAAGCTTTATACTGGTGTAACTCCGTCTGATTTCAGAAAGAAGATAAGAGAAATAAACCTGAATTCATGATATATAAAATAGTTAATGTATTAATGATAATCATGTTGTTTGTAGCATTTGGGTCTGTTGCATCTAATCAGGATTCTGTTTTGACAGTTGATGAGTTTGTTCAGAAATCTTATGGTGATTCACTGTTGGAAAAATATCTTAAAAATTCAGAATCATCAGAACGTTTAGGTGATTATCAGAATGCTTTATATTATTTCGACAAATATATGGTTCGTAAGGACTCAATATATAAATCAAATGCAGAACAGAAACTAGAGGAAAAGTATAAAATTTTTGAGATTGAAAAGAAAGACGGCGAGATAAACTTATTGAATGTTCAGTCTTTATTAAATGAGGAAAAAATTGATAAGCAAAGAACAAGCATTAGACTTATTTTAAGTTTGGCTTTGGTTTTTCTTGTAATGATTGCCATTGTTTTTGTTTTTTATATGCAGAAAGAAATAGCTTATAAAAAGTTGGTCAAGCTAAATATGGAGGCAGTGCGCATCGAGCGTAAAAATGATTTGATATTGAAAAAATCTATTCAAAAGCGAAGTATTCCATCTAAACTTTCTGAGGAAACAGAGCAAAAAATATTGAATGATTTAGTGGTTTTAATGGAAGAAGAAAAATTCTATCTTCAGTCGGGATTTACACTTGATGAAATGGCTGTTAAACTGGAAACAAACAGGCAGTATTTATCTAAAATTATCAATGACCATTTCAAAAAGAATTTCAACGCTTTTGTTAATGAGTTTAGAATAAAAGAAGCCAGGAGATTGCTTTCAGACTTTAAAACATCTGGCTATACCATAGAAGCAATCTCAAATATGGTTGGTTTTGGTTCACGAACATCTTTTATTGCAGCTTTTAAAAAATATACCGGCGTTACTCCATCATATTTTGTGAAAAATCAGAAATATTAGCTCATTTTTCTATGAAGTTTGTTCAAATTTATAAATCTGAACAAACTTTATTTGCTTTCATAGTGCATTGTTTGGTTTCTTCGTGCCGAAGTTTAATTATAAATCTGATGCACATGAAAAATTTTACATTTTATTTAATTTTTGCGCTGATTTTTTTGTCAGCAACGGTGAGTGCCCAATGGCAGCAACTGGGTAATACGATTAATGATCCTGACTGGACACAATTGGGTGATGCGGTTGAAATTAGCAATTCAGGAGATGTTATTGTGGTGGGTGAGCCTGCCGGAAATATTCCGCTTTATACAGGACAAATAGAGGTATTTCGTCTTCAAAATTCGACTTGGACAGTTATTGGATCACCCATTACTGGCGTAAATACAGATGATGGATTTGGATATGCAGTTGCTTGTAATCATGATGCAACGATTGTAGCCGGAGGTGCACCTTATAGTGATGTTAATGGTGCAAATAGCGGACAGGTACAGGTTTTTAAATTTGAATCTGGTTCCTGGTCACAAATGGGTGCCGATCTGAATGGTGAAACAGCAAGTGATAAGTATGGATATGCCGTAAGTTTATCAGACGATGGAAATATATTGGCAGTTGGTGCACGTGAATGTAGTAATACAAATGGTGCGCAGGCTGGTCGTGTTTATGTTTATGAATATTCCGGTTCAGACTCGGTTTTAAAGGGAACTGTNAGATGCAGGTGCCCAATTTGGATGGTCATTAAGTTTTAGTGCAGATGGTGCAAGATTGGCCATTGGAGCCCCAACATATGATGATGGTGCTAGCCTGAATACCGGGAATGTTAAAGTATACGAATTTTCTGGCGGCGATTGGCAGCTTTTGGGAAACAGTATGATTGGTGGTGATTACGGAGATGAATTTGGCACTTCTGTAAATATTAATTCTGCAGGAGATCTTGTGGCTGTTGGTTCAATTGATAATTCAGATATTGAAATGGAAGCCGGAATGGTGGGGGTCTTCAGACTTGAAAGTGGCTCCTGGAATCAGGTAGGTTCAAATATATACGGCGAAACAGAAAATGAAGGTTTTGGATATACAGTTAGCTTAGATAGCCTGGGTGCAACACTTGCAGTTGGAAGCGAGCTGATGTCTTCTTCTGCTTCAGTGAGAATATTTGAAAATCAATCAGATAGTTGGGTGGAAACAGATAGTGTTGGTGGAAATGTTTGTTCGTTGAATAATCCCGGAACAGTTGCCATAACAGGTGCCTCATTAGGTGGACAGGGAACAGTAAGAGTGTTTACCACAGAGTCAACCAGTTCAGTTTATTCCGTTAAGACTTCAGATGTTAAGGTATATCCAAATCCCACAAGAGATTTAGTTAATATTAGCCTTGAAAGTGATGCTTATGTAAGTGTGTTGGATTTACAGGGTAATATTATCACAGAGCAGAAAGTTCAGCAAAATGCAACTTTAAGTACAGCAAGTCTTAAGGATGGTATTTATCTATTAAAAATTCAAACAGGAAATAAAATACAAACTAGCAGAATAGTTGTTTTACATTAAAAATGATAGTGATGAAGAATACAAATAAAGCTTTTTTATTGTTGATTGTTTTTTCTCTTATTGTTATTGCTGCATGCAAGAAAGAAAACAATGTTACAGGCGTTTCTATAAATAAAGAAACATTAACAATTACTGTGAATGAAAGTGCACAGCTTACAGCAAGTGTGGAACCCGAAGATGCAGAAGATAAAGGACTTTTATGGAGCTCCTCTGACGAATCAGTTGCATCCGTTGATAATGGTCTGGTAATGGGTATATCAGCAGGTAATGTTACAATTACAGTTGAAACAGTAGATGGTGGTTTTACTGCAAGCTGTGCGGTAACGGTTACCGAGAATGCTATCAATGTAACAAGTATAACATTGGGAACTACAAGCGTTTCTATGGTTCCCGCTGAAACTCTTCAGTTGAATTATGTAATTCAGCCTGGCAATGCAACAGATCAAACAGTTGCTTGGACATCTTCTTCTGATGCAGTAGCAACTGTTAGTAGTTCTGGATTGGTTACGGCGATTGCTGCCGGTACTACCACAATAACCGTAAAAACCACCGATGGATCAAAAACAGCAACTTGTGAAGTAACGGTTACGCCTGTAGGAACGATTGATGAGATTATGTCCAAAGGGTTTTTAACAAATTCCTGTATCGGTAGTGTTGATATTGCATGCGATGCAAACGGTACAACATACATTGCATTTCAAACTCCGGATGCTTCATTAGCGTCAAGTAAGGCATATGTGCAGGTTTATAATTATTCCGGAGGTACTACATGGAGCAAATATTCAGGCCAGAATGTTGGAATTTGTACAGCTTCATACATTACCGCAAATGCACCAAGTCTTGCAATAAAAGATGACGGAACTGTATTTGTTTCCTACGAATATTACGACGATATGAACGACAACCGTTACGATGCTCAGATAGTATCTGCTTATGATGGAACAAGTTGGGTTACACTTGGCGGAGACGGGTCAACAAATAATAATTGTTTTATTATGGATGGCAGTAATAAATTAGAAGGTCCAACACAAATGGCTTTTAAACAAGACGGAACATTGATGATGGTTATGAGAAATAGTGGTGATGGATATGTAAATTATTATGATAATGGTAGTGACTGGTCAAATATACCTACAGGAGACTGGACTTCTTACAGTGGATACAAATTGGATAATTCCTCTTTTTGGGCACAGAATGTAAATATTGCTGTACATGGTAATAAACCCTATGCTTATATTCGAAGTTCTACAAGTTGTGGTGTGTTAAGTGGTCCCGAAACAAATGGAGAAAATGTTCAGTGGGAATGGATGGGCAGTTTAGTAGGTAGTGATATTGGCGGACAAAACAGAGATTATGAAACACCTCTTGCCATTTCATCAACCGGCGAAATTTATTCCTGTTATCAAAAGATAGTAGGAGTGGATTGCAATATTTATGTAAAGCATTTTAATACAAGCTCTAATAATTGGGAAATTATCTATACTGGTAATTTTGGAAGTTATCAGAATGAAGCAGAAGTTATTATTTCAAATGACATACTATATTTAGCTGTTGCAAAGTATGATGGAGGAATAGAAATTTACAAATATGATGATGATGCCAATAGCTGGAGTTATGAAGGCAGTACGCCCGATTTTGGTGCTATTTATTACACAATTGATTTGGCTCCGGGAAATAATGGTGAGTTTTATATTGCTTATACCATAACCGATGATGGTTCTGATTACGAAATAGGAGCATTTAAGTATACTCCTTTCCAATAAAAATATTAAATGAGCATCAGAGAATAAAGAATGGATTAATCAAACATACATTCTCTGGAACTTCAATGCAGAGGGTGTCCGATAATGGTCATCCTCTTTTTTTGTCACCTGTGTCTGATTTTTACAAAAAATTATATTTTGGGTTGAGATTTCTGATCTGTCTCCAAAGAATCAGAATTTGGTTTAAAAAACGATCTAAAGAGTCCTTATCATTCAATTTTTCAGTATTTCTCATTGATTTCTTTGCCAATTTACTGATATTCAATGCAATTGCAATTAATCCAAATTCAAGATGAACACCTGAGATTCCAGTCAGTCTGAACCTGTTGAAGTTTTTGTTATATTTTATTTGTCCAAACACAGCTTCTGGTTCTATAGGCCTTTTACTTCGATGTTTTAGACCTTCAACACTGTTTAGTTTTTCACGGGCTCTTTGTTTGTATTCCCTGAGTTTATGATTTACCTCGATACTTCGATTTCCTTTGCCTTTAAAACACTTTCCTCGCATCTGGCAGTCTTTGCATTTTTGTGCTCTGTATTTTTTCACATTGGAAGTAAAGCCTGATTCATTGACTTTTTCATATTCTGCAATTAATGTCATTCGCTGCCCCATAGGACATACAAAATAATCTTCTTGTTGGTTGTAATGAAGGTTTTCCACTTTTGATGGATCTTTCTTAAAAGCTTTTGTCTGCTCTTTATGGAAGTAGTTGAACTTTACGTAATCATCTATTTCTTCCTGAGCTAGGTATTGATAATTTTCTTCACTTCCATAGCCAGCGTCTGCAACAACTTGTGATGATTGGTGCCCATACTGTTCTTTAAACTGGTCCAAATACTTTATTAAAGTTCTGGTGTCAGTGGGATTTTGGAAGATGCCATAGTGTGTAATAAATTGATTTTCTGTACTTATCTGAACATTATAGGCTGGCTTTAATTGACCGTTTTTCATATGATCTTCCTTCATTCTCATGAAAGTTGCATCCTTATCAGTCTTAGACATTGAGTTACGATTTTGTCCAATATCAGCAAGCTTTTCTTCGTATTCTGCAAGCTTCGGAAGATGATCTTTTTCCAGTTCTTTTAAAAGTTTTTTTTTTGACTGTCTGCTTCTTTATTCTTCTGGTTTAACTCCTTGATCTTTTTCTTTAATTCGGTTGAATTTATAGGCGCTGGCGATAATTCTTGATTCTTCTTGTCATCAGCTATTCCTTGCTCTATTTGATCCAAAATATCAGCTATCTTCTTTTCTAAATTTGCTTTGTAGCGCTCCACAGACTTCCTCCAAACAAAAGTGTAACGATTGGATTGACTCTCTATCTTTGTCCCGTCTATGTATTGTACATCAAGACTCACATAGCCTAAGTCTACAAGCATAGAAACAACCTGTGTGAAGAGCCTGTTAATGTGCTTTTTTAAACGCTTGCTTCTAAAATCATTAATGCAGCTGTGTTTTGGAAATTGTTTCCCAGATAGCCACATAAATTGAATATTTTCCTGAAGCGCTGATTCCATCTTCCGGCAAGAGTATATATTGCTCAGATAACTGAAAAATAAAACTTTGAGTAACATCTTTGGGTGGTATCCAGTGCAACCTCCTGCTTTATAACCATCAATGATCTCGCTAATATCTAAATCATCAACTATCTGGCTAACTAAACGGACTGGAGCTGCATCTGGTATAAAATCATCTAAACGCTGAGGAAATAGTTCTGCCTGACCTTGATTATAGTCTTTAAAGTTAATTCTTTTCATACTCTAAGATACTAATTATCAGTAGAATATAAAAATAAACCCAAGCTTATATAGCTGTTATTCAGCAGTTTAACTAAAAATAAAAGGGTGCCCTAATTTTGGACACCCTCTTTTTTTGTCTTCCTACCAAAATATTTCTATTTTTATAAGATTATAGATCCTGGAAAATGCGTTACCTGAAATATGCAGTTCTGTTTTTTATCCTGGCTTTAGTTGTTAAGGCAAACTATTCACAATCTTATTATAATGTTCAGCTTACGGTTGAAGATGGATTNTGGATTGGCACAGGCCGATGTACTTTCTTTACATCAGGATCAGTTGGGGAACTTATGGATTGGGAGTAATGGGGGCGGAATAACCATATACAATGGTCGTAGTTTTTCAGTTTTAAGTAAGGAAGATGGTCTGGTTGATAATGTAGTCTTTGCGATTACTCAGGATCACAATAATAATTTCTGGTTTGGAACCAATGATGGTGTGAGTTTTTATGCGAATGGTAAGTTCAAAAATTTTACAAAGGAAGATGGACTACCGCATAGCCGGGTTTATGATGTTATTGAAAAGAACGATACTGTATGGTGTGGTACAGAAAAGGGCCTAGCTTATATATGGAATGATTCAGTCTATCCTTACACTGAAAATGAGATATTATCTGATGCTTTTATTTTTAAAGTTTTTATTGATTCTGAAGACAACTTTTGGTTTGGAACCTATGGGAGAGGCGTAATAAAGTGGTGTAAATCAGGTGAGTTTGTGAGGTATACAACCAACAATAATTTATATAATAACCTGATTCGTTCCATTGTTGAGGACAAACAACATAATATTTGGGTGGGAACATGGGAAGGAACCAATATTATTAAAAAAGATACCATTGAAAAATTGCCCAAAAGAAAATCCTTAACAGAAACAGTAGGTTCACTTTTGGCATGTAAAAATGGCGATATATTAAAGGTTGATTATTCGAAGTGGGTCACACGTTATAATAAGGACTTAGAGATATTATATAAAAAGTATTTTTCGGGGTACATTTTTTGGTCTTCTCTAGAAGATAGAGAGGGAAATATTTGGATAGGCACATTAGGAAAGGGGTTAATTAAAGTTTCCGATCCGCTGTTCATTAATTATAATGTTGAAAACGATTCACTTTACAACAACAATATTTACGCTATATATAAAACGATGTCTGGCGATTATCTTGTTGGAGCCAAAGCTCAGGGAATGGTGAAAATTTCAGTGGGAATGTACAATCGAATATCTGTAAAAAGAATTTCTCACGATAAAAGAAATAAATTACGATTTAAAGGTTCAAGTATAACATCCATTGTTCAGCAAAAAGATAGTACAATTTGGGTTGGTACAAATAATGGTCTTACAATGATAAACAGGCATGATACGATCAACTATCTTAATATGTCTGACACTACAGATAAATATAAAATTTCATATGAGAAGAATTTAACGCACAATAAAATACAGTCTTTGTTTATTGATTCAAAAAACACATTATGGCTTGGAACCAATAATGGTGTAACAATATACAGAGATAGTGCTTTCATTAATTATAATGAAATTGTTCCGCGTTTAGAGAATGAAATTATCTGGTCAATACTGGAAGGGCAGGATGGAGAAATGTGGTTTACAACAGATTATGGTGCTTTTTCTGTAAAAGGAAAAGAAGTTAATTATTACGATGATAAAGCGGGTTTTACCAGTGATCGGGTACGCTCTGTTGTCCAGGGACCAGATGGTAATTTTTGGTTTGGTACAAATTCAGGAGTTTTCTTTTATAATGGGAAGAAATTCCAGAAAATTAATAGGGATTCCGGATTAATGTCAAACAATATTTATTCGGTGGTTTTTGATGATCATAACAATCTGTTTATAGGGAGCAATAAAGGAATTGAAAAGCTTAATGTAAACAAATACATAGAAACTGGAGAAGTTGAAGTGCGAAGCTATAGTAGTCTGGAGGGCTTTATGGGGCAGGAGTGTAACAGTAATGCTGTAATGAAGGATGAGGATGGTAAAATATGGTTTGGAACCGTAAATGGCATTACTATTTATGATCCAAGATATGATAAATTAAATGCAACGCCACCTGTTCCGGTTATTGAAAATATTAAGTTGGCTTATAAAGATGTTGACTGGACTGAGTTTTCTGATGGAATTGATAATAAAACAGGACTGCCTGTGAATCTTGTGTTGCCGTATAATAAAAACCATTTAACATTTAATTATATAGCTGCAAGTTTAAGCATACAGGAAAAGGTAAAGTATCAAT
>PKSZ01000014.1 GCA_002869425.1 Marinilabiliales bacterium | reverse complement strand
TCTAATATCTGCATCATCATTGAAGTGCCTGATCTTGGCAGCCCAGACACAACAAATACAGTATTTTCATCTGCTTTAGAAGGATTTGGAGTTGAATGTAACTGATCAAAAGAAAATTTCTCATCCTGCGTAGTTTCTGGTTGACTTATTGCAACCTCATCAATTACAGTATGATCTTCATTTGAAATTTTATTCAACAAATCCGCTGCCTTTGTAAATTTTGGAGCCATAGCCAGCACTAGTTTACATGCATTGGCCGCCTCTTCAAAAGCTTCAAGCTCTACAAGTGAAAGCGCCAAATGGTAGTGCACAATTGGATTGTGATAAATAATTCCAATTGAACTTAAGCAATATTCAACAGCCTTTATAAAATCGTTTTCTCTAAATGCACATAAAGCTAAACCATGGTACGCAGCATGGTTCTCAGGATTCAGTTCAATCACTTTATGGAAAGAGCTTGCCGCTCTCTTTATATTTCCTGATTTTAGCAGTGTATTTCCTTTTTGCAAATGAAGATTTTGATGATTGGGTATTTGCGATTCCAGGACTTGATAAATATTAAGTGCTTTATCATAGTTTCCTAACAAAAATTCAAGCTCTGCTGCAAGCAATTGAATTCTTGCATTGTTTGTAATCTCTGAATGTAAGTCTTTGAAACTTCGATGTAGATTTTTTGCTTGTGTATCGCTTTGGTCTTTTTCATTTATCTTAATGGTAAGAATCCTTAATTCTTCCAGAAGCTCTTCTCTTTTCTTCGATTTCGCTCTGAATTCATTTAGTATTTCTATAGACTTTCTGTATTCTCCGAGATTCTTATAACATTCTGAAAGAGCAAAAGAAAAACGGCTTTCCTCTGGATTTTCCGTATATAATTTTTCCAGAATCTCCTTGGCTTTAGGCATCCTACCCGATCCAGCATAAACTCTTGCCAGATTGAAATTATTTTCTTTGATTGTTGAATCAACAGTTTTCTGCATATTCTCGTTGGGTTCTTCAATATACCCCAAATCGATAAGCTGCTGTAGTGCTTCCTGTGCTTCATACGGATCCTGATTGGCAATAGAATTATTCATTCCACAATTTCCGGGAACAGTCTCCCAGCTATCAATACTTTTTGATTGTGGAGGATTTTCGAAAATATTCATCAGAGGACCTGCATCCATATCTTTACCAATGGGCAAATCCAAACTGGCAAGAATAGTGGGTGCAATATTCAGAATGGAAGCACCTGAGATGCGCTCATCTCTTTTAATATTCGGACCGGCTGCACAAAAAACACCAAGATTCCTGTGCTGTAAGGCGGGTGCTGCCATCTCTCTGGGTAACATTTTTGGTCTCAAATGATCTGAATGAAAGCCATGATCTGATACCAAAAATATAGTTGTATCTTCATCAGTCAGTTCTAATTGACGGCCCAGCATCATATCATGAAACCTGTAAATGCCTGTAACAACATCTTTGTAAAGGTGAAATCCGTCCTCTGATATATGACTCATTTTAGGAGGATGATAATCCATAAAACCATGGCAGATATGATCGATGGCAACATAATACACAGCCAAGAAATCCCACTCCTGGTTTTCCATAATCCAGGTACTTGCTGCATGCAAAGAACTCACTTCTGCTATGTTTTGAGCCAAAGCATTGATTAACTTTTGATTTGAACTATCGATTGATTTTAAATTCGGCACGAATGGTAAAATATGCGCCTGTGTTAATTCACTGGGATGAACTCTAAGCTCGCCAAAAAAATCTTCCAATTCCTTTGGGTGTACCGAATTTGCTACCATAGGCCAGTTTCGGATATTGGTTTTGGCATCTTTGTACAAATCGGAGATACAAATGCCATTCAATGGTTCTGCAGGATGGCTTGGCCACCAGCCAACGGTATGCACCTTATAGTCATTTTGCATCAGGATATTCCAAACAGCCTTCACTTTTCTTGAATCAGAAGAAACAGGACGAATGGCTACCTGATCGGGTACTGGCTCGGTAAATCCAAGTATACCATGCTTATCGGGTCTCTTCCCTGTTGCAATAGAAGACCATAGCATGGGTGAGTATGGCGGTTCCAGTGTAGACAAATTGGCCATAACACCCCTATTGACCAACTTTTCCAAATTCGGCATTAATCCCCTATCGATCAAAGGATTAATAATCTTCCAATCTGCAGAATCCCAACCAATTAATAGTGTTTTTTTCTTCTTCAACATGTTTTAATCCTTTTGGGTTGATGATTCTCTAACCTGCCGCCATGCTATAAGTCCTTTAGCTCCAAGAGCAAGAAGTCCCAAAGATCCTTCCTTTGTAATTTTCACCAAATTACCCTGGGGATCGATAATATTTTTACTTGAACTTTTCAATTTGTCTAAATGAGCCTGACTTACTTTGTTTAACTTCTTTTTTACAAATGGCGTAAAATCATCATTTTCATATTTGCTGGATTCGGGGAACAAGTAATCCAACAGTTTTATCATATCTGCATCAAAGCGAGCCACGTCATAATTCAGGAAAATTTGATTTTTGATTTTGGCCTTCAAAGATTCAAAGCTTTCATTTTTATATATCCCCAGATGCATACTTGCACCATCAGCATTCAAAATTAAGGGAGCCTTACTGGTAAAATTATTAAAGTAAAGTGTATTAAAAAGATAAGGTTCAGCTTTACAATTGTACTTCTCATACAATTCAAGAAATTTTTTCTTATTAAAAACATTGGCAGAATGCGTATCATAGATATAATGAGTTAAACCCTCTTCTGTTAATTTACGGGTGGTCTTTCGGAGCAGTTGCTTATAGTTTTCTGATGCCTTTAATTCATTGATCCAGTTTTCATTATTTTCCGGTTCAGTTATTGCTTTTGTTTGCCGAATATCCTCAAAACCTGTTTCATTGATAAAAAAGATATCATCATTGCTATAAATAAAATTCTCATTTAAATCATCATGATTACAAGCAATATAGGTTTTATTCAGTGTATCAATAAAAGCTTTAAACTTCACACCGGATATTCGTTCTACAGGTATGTGAATGATGTTTTTTATCCATTGGGGTTTTTCTCCGATAAGAAATATCCGAACTTCGCCATTGAAAATAATATTTTTCTCGATGCTTCTTAATGCATAACGCAATTCTAAACCATCCTCTGGTCCTAAAATATATGGAATAACAATATCAAGAGACTTCATTTTCTAAGAATATTGATCCTTTAACACTGAATTACTTTTGTACAATTATACGATCTCTGCCTAATCATAAGATTTACTAAATTACAGCCTTTAGCATCGGATACAATACAATTTGAACAAATATTTCAGATTTACAATCTGTAAACAGCAGCAAAAAATGCAAAATTAGATTAATAATACTACCCGAAGGATACAATTATCAGGATGGATGCCAATTCCAACTGTTTATACAGTTCTTACAATAAAGTACAATACTCAATACTGTATTGTGGGACAAAATCCTGTTTTTGAAAAATGCTTTACAGAATTTTATTCTTTCTCAGCTTTCAAATTAACAACATCTTCCAACATTTTTAAACGAGCCTCCATCTCCTGAAGCTGCTCAATTCTGCCTTCAAGTTCCTGAATTTTTTCTCTTTGATCCTGTAAAGCCTTTATCATTGGAGAAATCATTTTGCTATACTGCACAGTTTCAATTCTCCCCTCTTTACTATAACTCACGAACAATGGATTAACATTTTCTACTTCTTCTGCAATAAGTCCATACTGCATTATTTTTAATTCATCATTTTTATACAGGTAATTCACCGGGCGTAAATCGTATAACCAGTCTACATCTTCCATATTCCTGATGTTCTTCTTGTACCTCCTGGCTGATGACAAATATCCAATCTTTCCATTGTTATCAATATACAAGTCTTTATTTGTTGCACCTACGGCATCAGCATATACATCAGGAAAATAGACTTCTCCATTTTTCTTCACCATCATTGCATTATGCCTTGTGGTACTAGAACCTCCATTACCAATAACAAACAGCGGATCGGTGTCTACCCAAGAGGTTGTACTACCACTGATTAAATTATACCTTCCCAAAACTACAGAAAATGCTGATTGTGCTGTTGTATAAATACCCATTGATGTAGAAAATTTTCCTGTTGCCGATGTATAGATACCCATTGCTGTAGCACCTTCTTCAGAAGCAATTGTTTGAGCCCCCATAGTTGTTGCAGTAATACCAGAAGCAATTGTATGAAAACCCATTGCAGTTGATTTACTTCCTGAAGCAGTTGATTGAGATCCAAATGCAGTAGATGTTTCTCCTGACGCTTCACAATACCATCCCATTGCAGTAGCTGCTAATCCTGATGCTGTTGTAACACAGCCCATTGAAGTAGAACAATAATCTGTTGCAGTTGTTCTATAACCAATTGCTGTAGAATGGTAACCTGATGATGTATTGAGTGTACCAAAAGAAAAAGCACCAATATTATCTGCCACACTTCCCATTCCGAATGCGTAAGCATAATTTGCAGTAGCCCTGGGAGCTTCAGTTGGCAAAAAAGTGGAAGAAGTAGGAGAAGTTTTATAAAGACCTCGTGATCCAAATGCGAAGCTATAATCTCCAGTTGCTTCTGCGCCTGCACCAATAGCATATGAATTTTCGCCAGTAGTATAGGCACTATC
>PKSZ01000087.1 GCA_002869425.1 Marinilabiliales bacterium | reverse complement strand
TCAAATACGCGTAAATGGCAGCCATATTTTTGCAAATATCCTGGTCTTCGTTGCTTGCACCGGCCATCACTTTTGCACCTTCCACCAAGGCCTGAATATCGAACCCTGCCATAGCAACCGGAATCAAACCAACAGGACTAAAAACAGAATACCTGCCTCCCACATCATCAGGAATCACAAATGTTCTATAGCCTTCCCGATCTGCCAGGGTCTTTAATGCTCCCTTTGACTGATCAGTAATGGCAATAATTCTTGAAGCTACTTCTTTTCCATTGCACTTCTCCTCCAGAAAACGCTTTAACATTCTGAATGCAATAGCCGGCTCCGTAGTTGTTCCTGATTTAGATATCACGACAATTCCGTATTCCTTGTTTTTCAGATAGCTCAATAATTCAGCATGATATGCTTCGCTTAAATGATGTCCTGCGAACAATATCTCTGGTCCCGGAATTTCATCAAAATCCGGCTTTAATGCCTCAATAATAGCCTTGGATCCAAGATATGAACCACCAATCCCAACAACAACTACTGCTTCAAGCTTCTTCCTGAAATCTGAAGCAACATCTTGTATTTCCCTGATAAAATCATTAGAAATGCTATCGGGAAGATCAACCCACCCCAAAAATTCATTGCCTTTACCAGTTTTATTATGCAAAGCCAAATTTGCTCTGAATTCATTATCCCCCGGCAAATAATTATCCAAAAAATCGCCCAGATACTCAGGGTTTATATTGATCCTCTTCATATCAATGTTCTTTAATTAATTTTTTCAATCCAACCTTTAACCTCTTCTGGTGTTGGATTTTTTAACCCAAGTTTCATTTTTTTATTTAGGCCACATATTTCCTGATGAAACTTATTCGGATTCAAATCTTTTAGTTCAGCGAGAGTCAGATAACCTGCCTTCTGAATAACAGGAGTACATTCCTGTGCGATTCCTACAGTTTCAAATACATCAGCGCTATCTATTTTAACTTTCACTTCCGGTCTCATTTGAGGAAAGAATATTACGTCCTGAATAGACTCACTTCCTGTCATAAACATTGTTAAACGATCGACACCAATTCCCATACCCGATGTAGGAGGCATACCATACTCCAGAGCACGTACAAAATCATGATCGATAAACATAGCCTCATCATCACCCTTTTCTGAAAGTTTCAATTGTTCCTGGAATCGTTCCAGCTGATCTATCGGATCATTAAGCTCAGTATAAGCATTGGCAAGTTCTTTACCATTTACCATGAGCTCAAATCTTTCCGTTAACTCAGGATTATCTCGATGTTTTTTACACAATGGAGACATTTCTACCGGATAATCAATGATAAAAGTAGGCTGAATCATATGTTGTTCGCATTTTTCTCCAAATATCTCATCAATAATTTTACCTTTTCCAAAAGTATCATCAATTTCAACATCAAGTGTTTTACAAACTTCTCTCAACTGTTCTTCATTCATCCCAGAAATATCAACACCTGCATGTTCCTTTATTGCGTCAATCATTGTTAGGCGCCTGTATGGTGCTTTGAAATCTATGTCATTATTGCCTACCGTTACTTTGGTTGTACCATGCAATGCCAGTGCAACTTTTTCGACCATCTGTTCAGTAAACTCCATCATCCATCGATAATCTTTGTATGCCACATAAATTTCCATCACCGTAAACTCAGGATTATGTGTTCTATCCATGCCCTCATTACGGAAGTCTTTGGCAAACTCATATACACCATCAAAACCTCCAACAATTAATCGCTTGAGAAAAAGCTCATTTGCAATCCGTAAATAGAGAGGAATATCCAGTGCATTATGATGTGTAATAAATGGTCGTGCAGCTGCTCCTCCGGGAATTGATTGTAATATTGGTGTTTCCACTTCTAGATAACCTGCTTCATCAAACATTTGACGCATTGTACTAATTATCTTTGCCCTTTTCTTAAAAGTATCTTTAACCTGAGGATTCACTACCAGATCAACGTAACGCTGTCTATACCTTAGTTCCGGATCTGTAAATGCATCATAAACAGTTCCGTCCTTTTCCTTGACAATTGGTAAAGGCTTTATTGATTTTGATAAGACAACAAGTTCTTTAGCCCGAATCGACAATTCACCCATCTTGGTAATAAAAACTTCACCTTTTACTCCAATAAAATCACCAATATCAAGTAATTTTTTAAAAACAGTATTGTAAAGTGTTTTATCTTCACCTGAACATATCTGATCCCGGTTTACATAAACCTGTATTCTCCCTTTTTCATCCTGAATTTCAGCGAAGGAGGCAGATCCCATAATTCTTCTGCTCATTATCCTTCCTGCAATACTAACATCCTGATAATTACCTTTTTCCTCTGAAAAATTATCATGAATTTCTTTTGAACTTACATTTATATCAAATGCTTCGGCGGGATAGGGATTAATATTTAATTTGCGAATTTCATCTAATGAATTTCTTCTAACCTGCTCTTGTTCTGACAATTCTATATTCTGCATACCCTTAATCTATTTTTTTACAAAGATATTTAGAGTTTCCTACTTATGAAAACTTGGAAAGTCTTTCCTCAAAAATTATCTTTACAAGCTTAATTTTTCTTAATGAAACAGGAGACCAATTATATTGATTTAGGACTTATAAAGTATGATAAAGCCTGGGATTTGCAGCTAAAATATCATACAAATTCCGTAAATAAAAAATCTTCTGTAAAAGGGGAAAATTATTTAATTTTTTGTGAACATCCCAACGTTTATACACTGGGGAAAAGTGGAAAGGATAACAATTTACTCGTAAATAAGGAATTCCTTCATTCCATTAATGCAGAATATTACAAAACAGACAGAGGCGGAGATATTACATATCATGGGCCTGGTCAGCTCGTTGGTTATCCCATCATTGATCTTGAACGTATGGGAATCGGTGTAAAAGAATATATTCACAGACTGGAACATTGCATAATCGACATACTAGCTGAGTGGGAAATTGAAGGAATGCGTTTAAATGGAGCCACAGGGGTATGGTTGGATGCTGACAAAAAAGGGAATCAAAGAAAGATTTGCGCAATGGGAGTTAAGGTTAGTCGTTCAATAACTATGCATGGATTTGCACTAAATGTGAATACAGACTTAGCCTATTACAACCACATTAATCCATNNNCATTAATCCATGTGGATTTACTGACAAAGGTGTAACTTCCTTCGAAAAAGAGCTTGGCTATAAAATTGAAATGGAAAAAATTAAAGCATCTTTCCTGAAGTATTTTTCGAAAAATTTTCAACAGACAATTATTCACACAAAATAAATGATTATGGAAACCAAATGGTTAATAAAAGAAAATGGACATAAAGACGAAATTGAAAAAATTTCTAAAGAGCTGAATGTTGATAGAATTATCGCCAAACTACTCGTCCAAAGAGACATCAAAACATATGAGCAGGCTGAAGCCTATTTCCGACCAAATTTGTCTATGTTACACGATCCTTTCGAAATGAAGGATATGGATAAAGCAGTAGAGAGACTTGCAAGCGCAATGAATGCAAACGAAAACATCCTCATATATGGAGACTATGACGTTGATGGGACATCTGCTGTATCAATGATGTATAGCTTTTTGAAAACAAAAAATGAAAATATCAGCTTTTATATACCGGATCGTTATGAAGAAGGTTATGGACTCTCAATTAAAGGTATTGATTATGCATTTGAAAACAATTGCAAATTGATTATCACTTTAGATTGCGGAATTAAAGCCATTGAGAAGGTTGAGTATGCCAACACCCTGGATATTGATATCATTGTATGCGATCATCATAACCCCGATACAATTATACCAGACGCCGTTGCTGTTCTTGATCCCAAAAGAGAAGATTGTAACTATCCATATAAAGATTTGTCAGGATGCGGTGTGGGATTTAAACTGCTTCAGGCATATACTTTGCGTGAGCAATATGAATTAATGGAAGAAAGCCAGATAGCAAAAGAATTGTACCCATTCCTTGATTTGGTTGCAATTAGTATTGCTTCAGACATAGTGCCCATAACCAATGAAAACAGAATTCTTTCATTTTATGGGCTGAAACAAATCAATACAAATCCACGGCCCGGTATTATGGCAATCAATCAACTTACAGGTATCGACAGAAAAGAAATAGAAATTAATGATATTGTTTTTAAGATTGGCCCAAGAGTAAATGCAGCCGGAAGGATTGAGTCCGGACAGAAATCCGTTGATCTATTAACTTCAGAAAATCCTGAAACAGCCGAAGCAATCGCCTCTGAAGTTGAAGAATACAACACTACACGCAAAGATCTGGATCAAAAAATTACTGAAGAAGCGCTTTCAATGATCAACAGTGATGAAGAACTTCAAAATAAAAAATCTAATGTATTATTCAATCCTGAATGGCATAAAGGAGTTGTTGGAATTGTTGCCTCAAGAGTTATTGAAAAATACTACAAACCCACTATTATTCTTACACTATCAAATGGGTTGGTTACAGGCTCTGCCCGGTCAGTAGCGGGTTTTGATATTTATAAAGCAATTGAAACCTGTAGCGATTTACTTGAGAACTTTGGAGGTCACACCTATGCTGCAGGCATTTCGCTTACAGAAGAAAACCTTCCTCTCTTCATTGATAAATTTGAAAGCACTGTAGCCGAATCCATCCAACCTGAAAGTCTTGTTCAACAAATAGAGATAGATTCGTTTCTGAAATTGAGTAGTATTACGCCCAAATTCTTTAGGATACTGAAGCAATTCAGGCCCTTTGGCCCTCAAAATATGAAACCTGTTTTTGTTACAAAAAATGTAATTGATAGTGGCAGAGGGAAAATGGTTGGAAAAGACAACGATCACCTACGCCTTGAATTAAAGGAAAATATTGCAAGCAGAAGGCCCTATCAGGCCATTGCTTTCAAACAAGCACGACATTACGAAGATATAAAATACCGCAAACCCTTTGATATCTGCTATAGCATTGAAGAAAATGAATACAAAGGAACCAAATCCTTGCAGTTAAAGGTAAGAGATATAAAACCTGTCTCAGACTTCTAATAATGTGCCTTTAAACAATTTTTTGGCGGGTATATTTTGGAGAAAATCCATATTATACCCGCTTTTTCTATTTTTTTTAGTCATTTCACTCAATTATTTTGTAGTTTTGGTTAATTAAATCAAAGTCTCATGAAAAAAATCATAATTCTTACAGCTGTTTTCTTTACTATTTTCAGTGTTTCTGCACAAAATTGGGAATATTACTACAGTACATCTCCAGACAGTTATGGTAATTCTACCTGCGGAAATAAAGAATCAGACATCAATTATCTTGCAGGCTCTGTATTCAATTCCGGTAGCGGTAATTATGACATGTATATGGTCAAAACAGACAATATGGGGAAT
This sequence comes from Marinilabiliales bacterium, assembly GCA_002869425.1. Classification (GTDB taxonomy): domain Bacteria; phylum Bacteroidota; class Bacteroidia; order Bacteroidales; family BM523; genus BM523. The sequence goes on along the minus strand of PKSZ01000087.1, from coordinate 2,422 downwards.
TTTGATTGGGAAAAAACCCAGGAACTGCCTTATGAAAGCAGTTTTAATGTAATTCAAACCGTACACCCCGCAGCAAAAACAAACTTTACTTATGATCATGTTTATGGGGCTGGATATATGTATAACGGTCTTGATAAAGACATGTATATGTACAAGGTAGACTATGATGGCTCTTTTTTCTTTGAAAAAGTAATGGATGGCGGTTTTGGTGACGACGAAATTAATTCCATGTTTGAAGTTGATTTTTCCATGCCTGGATTTACAGGCTATGTTACCAATAGTAGCGGCAACAAAGACTTATTTATAACACTATATAATGATGAATATTTTGACATTTCACTTGCCGATTCAATAACAAGAGGTGGAATTGGTGACGAAGTTGGGAATGCAATCCATACATCATACTACAATGAAATATATTGTGCTGGCTACACAACCAGCACTACAGGAGGAGACAAAGATGTGCTTTTTGTAAGATATGACCGTATGCTTACTGACTTTACAATTGACACAACGTTTGGTGGAACAGGGGATGATGTAGCCAATGCAGTTTATCATAACGATATGGATGGTTCTGTATTAATTGCAGGTTATACCACCAGCTTTGGAGTTCAGGGAAAAGACATGTATGCTATTTTAGTAAATACTGAAGGTGAAATAATGTGGGAAAAAACTTATGGTTTTGATGGCGATGAAGAAGCAATGGCTATTGATTATGACCAGCAAAACAATTCATCAGCATATGTTATTTCTGGTTATACAACCTCATTTGGTACTGGCGATAAAGATGCATGGGTTCTGAAGCTGAATCCAGCAACGGGAGACACAATCTGGACAAGAGTTGTTGGAGAACCTTCAATAGATGAAGTAGCAAATGGTGTTTCAGTAGAATACTGCAGCATCACAATTGGCGGAACAAAAGGCTCCCGAATTTGGCAAGCCAATATCCCTGATGAAAGTCACTATTTAGTTGGCACAACGGTAGATGCAAAATGCAATGGCGATTGGTCAGGAGAAATACAATTGGCTCCTGTTGCGATGGATGCAGGATATACTATTTACTGGAATGGTAGCTATTCTACACAATCACTGAACAATCTGGGAATTCAAGCAGGTCAGTATATTATGGAAGCTACATATGATGATTATAACTGTACTTTTGTTGACACATTCTACATTGATGAGCCTGCTCCTTTAAACATGAGCATTTTAAAAATAAATAGCGGATGTTTTGGAGAATGTGATAAAGGTATTGATATTCAGGCTTCAGGAGGTATTCCGCCTTATACAATACATGCTGAAAACATGCAGGGCCTGCCAAAACTCAAATCAAATTTTCTGGATACAACACTCACAGGTTATTGTGCAAATGATGAAGTAGAGTTTTTTGTTGAAGACAGCAATGGATGCTATACAATGAATGAATACATTATTTTTGAAGAGCCTGATATGCCTGTTGTTGTTACAACTTCAGCAACAGACAACTCCTGCTTTAATTCTTGTGATGGTAGCGCAGGAATATCTGCCAGCGGGGGAGCTGAGCAATTCTCTTACGAATGGGACGATGCATTAAGCCAAACTTCAGATACAATCACAGATCTTTGTGCAGGAATATACAATGTAACCATTACCGATACAACTAATTGTATTGTTTATGAAACTCTTGAAGTTGGAGAACCGGCTGAAATAATTCCTTCATTTCAGGTTGAACAGGTTCATTGTTACGGACAGGCGAATGGAAGTATAGTCGTTTCTTGTACAGGAGGAGTTGGACCATACTCCTATCTCTGGTCTACACAGTCAACTTCAGATACTGTTACAGGACTTGATATTGGAATGTATTACATTACGATCCAAGATGTAACAGGTTGTTTGGTCACTGATTCTATTGAAATGACACAGCCAGACTCGATTCAGATTTCATCTCTTATTGAAGATGTCAGCTGTTACAGTGCCAATAATGGAAATATCGAAATTTCAACGACAGGAGGAACCCTTCCATACGAGATTATCTGTAACAATGGAGAAAGCTCGGAATACATAACCAATCTTGCACCTGGAACTTACGAAGTAACAATAACAGACTTTAATAACTGCACACAAAATGAAAGCTTTACCATAAACGAACCTGCAGCTTTAGATCTAACAATGAATCCAACAGCAGTAAGTTGTTTTGGACTAACTGATGGTATTCTTGATGCAAACATAAATGGAGGAACTACTCCATATTATTACAGTTGGTCTACAGGTTCCACAGATCAAACAGTTAGCAACCAGGCTCCAGGTAATTATAACCTCACAGTATTTGATGCAAATGGTTGTTCTGTAATGTCCAATACTATCATTGAAGAACCAGATTCTTTAACAATAGAGCTTATACCTAATAATATTCTCTGTAACGGAGAAACAAACGGATCAATTG
>PKSZ01000729.1 GCA_002869425.1 Marinilabiliales bacterium | reverse complement strand
CGGCAAGTATTCATTTGCTTAAGTATATTTCAGGACTGGGACCACAGTTGGCAAAGAATATTGTTGAATATAGGTCGGAAAATGGTGCATTTGTAAATAGAAAAGATTTACTTAAAGTTCCCAGAATGGGAGATAAGGCTTATGAGCAGTGTGCCGGATTTTTAAGAATCAGGGATGGTGAAAATCCATTGGATAATACATCTGTTCATCCTGAAAGATATGATATTGTTGAGAAAATGGCATCAAAAGCAGGTGTTGGCATAAAGGAGTTTATTGAAAATGCTGATTTACAAAAGGCAATTGATATCAACGAATTTATTTCAAATAATTGTGGTATGCCTACTCTTAACGATATAATGGAGGAGTTGGCAAAACCCGGCAGAGATCCTCGAAAAATTATTAAAGTTTTCGAATTTGCAAAGGGCATTCATAAAATTGAAGATCTTGAGATTGGTATGGAATTACCGGGCATTGTTTCCAATATTACTAATTTTGGAGCTTTTGTCGATGTGGGTGTTAAACAGGATGGTTTGGTTCATATCAGTCAACTTGCTGATCGTTTTGTGAGCAATCCTGCCGATGAAATAGACTTGCACCAGCATGTAAAAGTAAGGGTAATAGATGTAGACGTTAGTAGAAAAAGAATTCAGTTATCAATGAAAGGTGTGGAGCAGAAATAGATGGATTTATTTGAAGAAAGGAGAGAGTATACAGGAATACATATGGACATTGAAACGGTACCGACGCTTCCGCTTGATCTTTTTAGCGAATGGATGTCTGAAATACTGGATTTCGGGGTGAGCGATCCTTCTGCAGCTGTTTTGTCAACATGCTCAGAGCAAAAAGTTTCATCGAGGGTTGTGCTAATTAAGCAATTTAATGAAGAGGGATTTGTGTTTTTTACCAATTATTTGAGTAAGAAATCAAAAGACATTCATCTGAATCCAAATGCTTCTTTATTATTTTTCTGGCCTTCATGCAACAAGCAAGTGAGAGTTGAAGGCAGTGTTAAAAAAACATCGGAAGAACTTTCTGATCAGTATTTCTCCAGAAGACCTTTGAATAGCAGATTGGCCGCCATATTTTCTCAACAGAGTGAAAATATTGAGAGCATGGATTTTATTAAGGATAAAATTTTGGATTTTAAAAAAACAATAGAGATTGAACGTCCTGATAATTGGGGCGGATATGTTATTACGCCTGAGTTATTTGAGTTTTGGCAAGGTCATGAGAATAGATTGCACGACAGAATTCAATATCAAAAGTCAGGTAAAAAATGGGAAATATCACGATTGGCTCCGTAAATGAAAAACGAAAAATTAACAACTCGGGATAGAGAGCAGATTATTGAGCATTTTAACTCCTTAAAAGAATTGTGTCTTACCTTTTCAGAAGATGACCAATTGGAGATTCAAAAAGCTTTCAATATGGCATATGATGCCCATGAAGATACGAGACGATTAAGTGGCGAACCATATATTGTACATTCCATTGAGGTAGCCAAAATTCTTCGTTCTGAACTTAATCTGGAAAGTACATCAGTGATTTGTGGTGTTTTACATGATATAACAAAGTATACATCTGTTGAATTGGATGAGATTCAAGATCAATTTGGTGAAGCAGCATCACATATTATTGCAGGCTTAAAGAAGATTGAGGGCTTATATACACAAAAGGCGAGTTTACATGCTGATAATTTCATCAAATTGTTACTCAATTTATCCAATGACGTGAGGATAATCCTTGTGAAGTTAGCTGATCGTTTACATAATATGAGAACCCTATGGGCGGTAGATATGGATGTACAGGAAAAAGTGGCGCTTGAAACAAAAAAATTATATGCACCCATTGCCCATCGATTAGGATTATACAGGATAAAAGTTGAGTTGGAAGAATTGTCAATGAAATATTCCGAGTCGGATATTTATCACTCTATTCAAAATAAGCTCAAAGAAACACGAGACGATCTTGACGAATATATTCAAAAATTCATATCCCCAATCAATAAAGAGCTTGATAAACAAGGTTTTAAATTTGATATAAAGGGGCGGGTTAAAGCGATTTCTTCTATTTGGAAGAAGATGCAGGCACAGGAAGTGGATTTTAGTGAAGTGTATGATTTGTTTGCCATACGGATTATTTTGCATAGTAAGCCTGAGAAAGAAAAAGATGACTGTTGGAAAGTATACTCAATCATAACCAACAAATATCAGCCAAACCCAAAGAGGCTGAGAGACTGGATTTCTGCTCCTAAGAGTAGTGGATATGAATCTCTCCATACAACTGTATTGGGACCAGAAAACAAATGGGTTGAAGTGCAGATTCGTACGCAAAGAATGGATGAAATTGCTGAGAAAGGCTATGCGGCTCACTGGATTTATAAAAAAACAGGATCGCAGGACGATCGGGCTGGTTGGTTGCATCAAATACGTGAAATTCTGGAAAAACCTCAGCCTGAAGTTAAAAAAATTAGCGAGGCAAAAGAAGAGTTGTATTCCGATAAAATCTTCGTTTTTACTCCGCAGGGTGACTTGATCGCATTGGCGGCAGGGGCTACTGTTCTTGACTTTGCGTATGCAGTACATACAAAAGTTGGGCATACTTGTACGGGGGCTAAAGTGAACAATACAATTGTACCCTTAAAACATGTGCTTAGTAATGGCGAACAGGTTGAGATATTAACAGGTAAGAATCAGAAACCCAAGCTGGATTGGTTAAACTGGGTGAGCTCTCCCAGATCGAAAGCAAAGATTAAAAGGGCGCTTAAAGATATTGAATATCAACAAGCTGAAACTGGTCGTGATATACTGAAACATAAACTGGGACAGATAAATATTGCTTTTAATGATGAAGTAGTCAAAAAGCTTATTAAGCATTTTAACCGTGAAAATCAGCACGATTTATATCAGGCTATTGCTACGGATAAGATTACTTTGTCTGAGCTAAAGGAAGCGATAGTAGATGATAAACCCCAGAAGTCATTACCTCCGATAGTGAAAAGGACCGCTGCTAAAACATCAGATATTCACAAAACAAATGAACGACACCTTGTTGTGGATGAAAATCCATCAATTCGTGATTTTCAACTGGCAAAATGCTGCAAACCTATTCCGGGAGATAAGGTATTTGCTTTTGTTACGGTAAACAAAGGCATAAACATTCATAGAGACAACTGTCCGAATGCAGTTCAAATGAAAGAACTATATCCGTATCGTATTTTACAAGCTGATTGGCAATTGGTTGATGAAACACAGGATTTTATTGCATTTGTAAAAGTATCTGGAAGTGATAAGGTTGGCATGTTAACAGAAATATCACAAATTATTTCAAGTGAAATGAATATCAATATGCGAAATCTTAGTTTTACAGGAGAAGATGATAAGTTTATTGGTCATATTGAACTGTTTGTTAAAGATCAGAAGCATTTGGATGGTTTGATTGCCAGAATTAAAACAATTGACGGAGTTGAAAAAGTACAAAGAGAACGGTAATGAAGATTATTGAAAAAATAGTCGATTTTATTCTTGATCAGTATAAAGCTTTACTTTTGATAATCGCTGTATTGTTTTTTATTTCAGCATATTTGGTTGTTACAGAAATTAAAGTTGAGAACAGTCTGAAAATATGGTTTTTAGATAATGATCCGCATTATGGAGCTTATCTCGATTTTCAGGAGCAATATGGCAATGATGATATTGTTACGATTTTTGCTGAATATCCTGAGTCTGCAATATGCGAAGAATCTGCAAGGGATGCTGAATACATAAAATCCAGACTCGATTCATTGGATTTTATAGATAAAGTATATACTGTTTTTTCTGCAGACTTTTTAAATGCAAATGATTTTGAACTAAATATTGAGCAGGTTGCAGAAGAAGCGCCACAGACAGATTCTGCCCGACAGGAAATTATCAATAGACTTAACAGCTTCCCTGTAATAAAAAATACTTTTCTAACACCAGACCAAAAGGGCCATGTAATCATAGCCCGGTTAAAGCCAGTTGATCAAATCGAAAATAAAAGAGATGAACTAATTCGTGATATTAAGGCCATTGCTCAGGATGTTTATCCAGAGGTAAACATGGGAGGTATTGCTGTTCTTACAGAAGCTTTAAATCGAAGAGTGGCAGAAGAAACATCTGTTTTTACAAGTTTAAGCTATTTGATAATCATTGTATTGCTTTCGTTCTTTATCAGGAAAAGAAGGTATTTGCTAATTGCCATTCCTTCTGTAATAGTCCCCATAGCTGTGTTATTTGGTATTTTCGTTCTTGCAGGCTATAAATTGAATATGATCTCCATGATTATACCCACCATTCTCTTGGTTTATAGCATTGCTGACGTAGTTCATATTCTCAATATTTATATTTTATATGGACAGATATACAAAACCCTGCCCAAAAGGGATATTATAAAGAAGTCCCTGGTTTATAGTTTTATTCCTTGCATGTTTACTTCGGTAACCACAATGGCTGGTTATGTTTCTTTTACGCTTTCACCGTTTCAGGCACTTCAGACTACAGGAATTTTTGCGTTTTTGGGTGTTGGATTGGCTTTTGTTCTGTTGTATATTTTAACTGCAGCAGGTCTCATGATTCTTAATGTTCCGGAGGATGAAAAGGAATGGGGGATATCCTTGTATTTTGAAAAACTTAATCTTTTTATTTCACAAAAGGTTAT
>PKSZ01000305.1 GCA_002869425.1 Marinilabiliales bacterium | reverse complement strand
CTTCAGTCCCATAAATTTATGCACATACCCTAAAATATGAAATATTATCTTTTCCTGATTCTGATTCTTATGGGCTCGCTTTGTTATGCCCAAAATGATAGAAAACTAGCAAAAATTAATGGATGGAAAAAAAGTGCTCAGGATAATTATAGTAATGGTGAATATGAAAAAGCCATTGAAGATTGGTATAAAATCATAAAAATTGATAGTACATATCTGGATGCATATTACAATATATCTGATCTGTATTACTTCTTAAACGATAAAGAAAATAGCTTAAAAATACTGGAACAAAATGTTTTCTCAAATGGTCAATACTTTAGTGAAAGTATTTATATGCTGGCCAAAAGATATTTTTTATGGGGAGAATACACTGATGCCAAAGAAGCTGTAGAATTGTACCTTTCCAATAAATCGATAAATGGAAGCAGAAGGGAAAAAGGAGAAAAATTTCTAAAAAATTGTGAATTTGCCATCGACCAGATAAACAATCCAGTGGAATTTGATCCTATCAATTTGGGAGAAAATATCAATTCTAAGTATGATGAATTTCTACCATCACTTACAATCGACGAAGATGTTTTATTGTTCATTGTTACAAGACCTATTACAAGGATGGGGAAGGAAGAATTCCAGGATGATTTTTTTCTTTCTTTTCGAAATGGTAATGAATGGACAAAGGCCAAACCTTTTGATGAAATCAATACTCCGCTTTCCGAAGGTGCCCAATCTTTTTCAGCGGATGGAAGCTTATTGTTTTTCTGTGCTTATGGAAGAAAAGATGGAAAAGGAAACTTTGATATTTACTATAGTTATAAAAGTGGCAAAAGCTGGAGTACACCAAGGAATATTGGAAAATCAATCAATACCTATTTCAGGGAATCTGAACCTTCAATCAGCTCAGATGGAAAAACTTTATATTTTGTAAGTGACAGGCCGGGTGGCTTCGGAGGAAAAGACATCTGGAAAAGTACACTGACTGAAAAGGGCTACTGGAGACAACCTGTAAACCTCGGAGACAGCATCAACACTGCAAATGATGAATACTCTCCTTTTATTCATCCTGATAATCAGACATTGTATTTTTCTTCCAATGGACATATGGGGATGGGTGGATATGATTTATTTGTAGCCAGAAAAAATGAATATGGCTGGTCCAAACCAAAAAATATTGGATACCCCATAAATACGAGTAAAGATGAAATAAATATTTTCATAAATTCTTCCGGTAAAACTGCTTATTATTCTTCGCGTGCTGAAAGTGGATTTGGGAATTCTGATTTGTATTACTTTGAAATGCCAGAAAAAGTAAGACCACATATGGTGGCCTATGCAAAGGGCATTGTCTTTGATGCAGAAACAAATCAAAAACTTGAAGCCAGATTTGAGCTCATCAATTTGAAGACAGGTGAAACCGTCATACAATCTTATTCTGATCCTGAAGATGGCTCTTTCCTTGTATGCCTTCCGCAGGATAATGACTATGCGCTCAATGTTTCAAAGGAAGGATACTTGTTTTTTTCTGAAAATTTTAATTTTGAGGGCACTCATACTCAAAAAGAACCCTACAAAAAAGACATAGCTTTAATACCTGTAAAGACGGGCAAAAAAGTTGTATTAAAAAATGTATTCTTTGATACAGATTCTTATGAATTAAAACCAGAATCAAAAGTTGAACTAAACAAGCTTGCCGGATTTCTTAACAGCAATCCAACAGTAAGAATTCAATTGAACGGTCATACTGATAATGTTGGAAGCGAAAGTGACAATCTTGTATTGTCAGATAACCGAGCCAAAGCCGTAGTTGAATACCTGATAAAAAATGGCATTCCTGCATCACGACTTCAGGCAAAAGGTTTTGGTGAAAGCAAGCCCATAGACAACAATGATACAGAAAAAGGAAGAGCCAATAACAGAAGAACAGAATTTGAAATCATATCAAAATAAATCTTTATGCACAAATTCTTAGCATTACTGATATTCATACTAATTCCAAGCCTGGTATTTTCACAGGAAGAATATCATACAAAATCAAAGAAAGCCATCAAACTTTTTCAGGATGCAACAGAAGCTTTTAATGGCAGAATGGATTCAGAAGCCTTAGAATTACTAGGAAAAGCACTTGATAAGGATGACAAATTTATTGAAGCCTATATGCTAAAAGCTGAAATATTGTATCAACAGCAAAAATTTAAAAACGAAATTGAAATCTATGAAAAGGTTCTTGAGATAGACCCTAACTACTCCAGTAAATTATACACGCTGGCTGCAAATGGCTGGTTAAAACTGGGAGAATATGCAAAAGCAAAAGCACAACTTGAGAAGTGCCTTTCCAAAGAAAAACTATCCAAAAGTCAAAAGAGAACAGCTGAAATCCTGCTTGAAAGAGCCAATTTTGGAATCAATGCCATGGCCCACCCTGTTCCATTTAATCCAGTGAACTTAGGAGACAAAGTAAATAGTCCACTGAATGAGTACTGGCCATCCTTGACTGCTGACGAACAAACACTTATTATTACTGTTTTAGTACCCCGCCCGGGAGTTAACCCTGATGCTATAGTTACAGAAAGAACTTTTCATGAAGATTTGTTTGTTAGTCAACTAAAAGACGGTGAATGGGGAAGAGCACATAATATTGGTCCGGAAATTAATACGTTTGAATACAACGAAGGAACTCAGGCATTTTCAGTTGATGGTCTGCATCTATTTTATACAGTATGCAACAAGCCAGGCGATTATGGTCGCTGTGATATTTATTATTCACACAAGGTAGATGAAAGGTGGACCATGCCGGAAAATATTGGGCCTCCTATTTCTACTTCAGCATGGGAGTCTCACCCGTCATTTTCCTCGGATGGACGCACCTTATATTTTGTAAGTAACAGAAGAGGTGGCCACGGAGAAATGGATATATGGAAGAGTGTGTATCAGGGTAAAGGGAAATGGTCTGTTCCGGTTAACCTGGGAGATAATGTAAACACCAGAGGTAATGAAATGTCGCCCTTTATACATCCAGATAATAAAACCTTGTATTTTGCCTCTAATGGTCATTTGGGAATGGGTGGAATGGATATTTTTGTTTCCAGGATCGACAGTATGGGCATCTGGCAAAAACCGGTAAATCTTGGTTACCCAATTAATACTTACAAAGATGAAAAAGGTCTTATTGTTAATGCAAAAGGCGATTTGGCCTATTTTTCTTCAAACAGAGACGAAAAAAAGAGAAATGACATCTATAATTTCGAATTGTATGAAAAAGTTCGTCCTACAAGAGTTACCTATGTAAAGGGCCGTGTATATGACGCTGTTACCAAAAAAGGACTGGAAGCTGAATTTGAACTTACAGACTTGGAAACCGATAGCTTAGTGGTTAAATCCAATTCTGAACAGGAAACAGGAAACTACCTGGTTAGCCTACCTACTGAAAGAAATTATGCCTTCAACATTTTCAAAGAAGGATATATGTTTCATTCCGAAAGCTTTAGTTTGAAAAACTTAAAAAACCCCAAAAGCTATAATATGGATTTTGCACTGAAACCCATAAAAGAAAACGAAACAGTAATTCTCAAAAATATTTTCTTTGAAACTGATTCATTTACCTTGAAACCCGAATCTAAATCTGAATTGGAAGTACTGATCCAGTTCCTGAATGAAAACCCGGCTCTATCCATTGAAATTGGAGGACATACAGATAACACAGGATCAAAAGAATACAATAAGGAATTATCTGAAAAAAGAGCAGAATCTGTATACAATTATTTACTCGACAATGGTATCAGCAAAGAAAAATTAAGCTACAAAGGTTACGATTTTTCTGAGCCCATTGCGCCTAATGATACACCGGAAGGAAGAGCTCTCAATAGAAGAACAGAATTCAAGGTTACGAAAATTACAGAATAAAAAAAGCTGCTCTTTGCAATAACTAGAGCAGCTCAATCTATGTAACTTTTCAACTATTCTTCAATAATAACAATCTTTTCGATTTTATCTCCTTCACGGATTTCATCAACTATATCTACTCCTTCGTACACTTTTCCAAAACATGTATGATTTCTGTCGAGATGTTGCGTATTTTGTCTGCCATGACAAACAAAAAACTGACTACCTCCTGTATTTCTTCCTGCATGAGCCATTGACAATACTCCCCTATCGTGATATTGATTTTCTCCTTCGGTTTCACAATCAATTGAATACCCCGGGCCACCTGTTCCCACTTTGGGGTCAGACATATCTTTAGAATACGGGCAACCTCCCTGTATTACAAAACCTGGAATAACACGATGAAACGCGAGTCCGTTATAAAATCCATCATTGGAAAGTTTTACAAAATTCTCCACTGTTTTGGGAGCATCTTTCTCAAAAAAATTCAGTTTCATTACACCTTTCGAGGTATGAATTTCTGCTTTCTTCATAATATTGAAATTAGATTAATTTGTGCAAAAGTAATAATTTCGCATCAATGTAGTACGGAAAAGTTATAACTCCCTGAGTATATCTCTGAATTTATCATTGGGCACAATTCCTTTTCCATCGATTGAATATTCAGGCTTAAGTCCATTTACAAAATACATATCGATTTTTCACTTGTTTTTGGCTTCAACCTTACCCCGGTGTTCACAATCGAAGTATTCCTGTATATAACCATATGTTGTTTCAGAAATATTAACTTTACCCGGTTCACCAGATTGCTCCATACGAGCCGCT
>PKSZ01000205.1 GCA_002869425.1 Marinilabiliales bacterium | reverse complement strand
TTGTTTAACTCTTCTTTGCTTTGTCCTTGAGTTTTTTCTTCCTTTAAAATAACAGCATCATAGCCAAGCTTCTCAACCGCTTTGCGCAATGACTCGTCATCATTTTTATCTGCCCGATAAGTAATTTTAATAATTTTTGTTTCTAGGCTAACATCCAGATCTTTAACGCCTTTTTCGAAAGGAATATTCTTTTTTACTTTGTTTACACATCCCTGGCAATCCAGTGAGGCTTTTATTTTAACCGTTTTTAGCTTTTTATCTTTTGTCTGAGCCAATGAATCTGTTGCTGTTATTGTAAGCAATGCAGATGTGAAAACCAATAATAAAAATAATGTTTTTTTCATTTTGTATAATTTAATTAAACTTAATCTCTTTCAATGCCATATCGTATCCCAACGTAGAATTTTCTTCCAGCAAGCGGGCCCCATACAAGAGATGAATCAAAGTAATCTCCATATGGATTTTCTGCTGCAATAATTGGGTTTTTCTGAACAAAGCCTGTTATGTTTTCAACGCCAACATACATGCTCCATTTTCTAAAGAATTTATTGATTTGGAAATTCATAATTACGTATACGGGAAATTCTTCATCTCGTGTAAATTCTTCAGGATTACCGTCCAATGAAGGTATTCTTCCCGGACCGTTGAGCTGAAGTGTATAATCAAATTGCCATTTCTTTAAGTTTGTTGCATACGAAGCAGTTAATAAGCCTTTATACCTGCTAATGAGCGGTTTTTCAATCATTCCTTCCTCAATCTTATATTGTACATCTGTATATCTGAATGCAGTTGTAAGATCAAGCCTTTTGATGAGTTCGTATTTTGCTTCTACCTGCATACTGTTCGAGAAAGATCTGCCATGCAGGTTGCTGATGATTACTTTATCCTTATCTGTATCTAAATCAATGATTATCTGGTTTATAAAATCTGTTCTGTAATACTCAGCAGAGAGTGTAAGCTCCCTACCCATAAGGTGAATGTACTGGGTTAGGTTTATCCCATAGTTCCATGCTTCTTCCATTTCTGGTTCTTCCACAATTTGCAAATCTCTGGAATTTGCCAGCACAAAAAGATTTTCAGCAACAACATTTGCTCTTCTGTATCCTTTTCCAGCTGAAGCTCTTAGATGTGTATGTTCGGTTATATCAAATTTGGTGTGAAGTCTTGGTGTGAAAAACAAGCCTTCCTCATTATGATAGTCAGCACGTATACCTGCAAGTAGGGTGAAAATACTGTTGTAATGCCATGTGTATTGAAAATAAGCTCCAGGGACAATATCTGTTGTTAAGTACGATGAGTCAATTATGTATTCGTTGTAATCATCATATTTAAAATCAATACCTGTACTGTATTTATGATCAGTGTTGCCTATGATTGATTGAAAGATTAGATTTGAATAGAGGTTATCCTGAGTGGCATTGTATTTTTTTATTCCAAAAAGAGAATTTTGTTCATGCCTGGACGCATTTGCAATTAAGGCGATACTGGTTTCCCTGTTTTGAGGAAAAATGTAACCTGCCTTCATAAAACCTTCAGACCTTTTGGTATTGATCATGATCCCGTAAGCACCCATATCAGAATTGGCATCACCGGAGAAATCTATCTGACCACCTGTACGTTCTTCTTCAATGTATTTGGCACCAAACTGGAGCACAAAATCAGGAGTTTTGTATTTCCAGCGATTGAAGAAATTGTATTGCTTAAGGGTTGGCATATCTATAAAACCGTCATTATTATCATCGTGCTTAAGACTGCGATTTTCCACATGAGCAAAAATCATTGTGCTCCACTTATCATTCAGCAATAGTGAAGCATTTACATTCGATTCTGCTTTTCCTTCAGAATTACCCAGTGCATTGATGTAAAAAATTTCCCTGCTATCCGGTTTCTTATATTCAACATTGATTTGCCCTGTTAAAGATTCATAACCATTGATTACAGAACCGGCTCCTTTGCTAATTTGGATAGAGGACATGCATTGACCAGGGATATAACCCAGACCATAGGAAGTAGCTAGCCCTTTCAGGTTTGGCGTGTTTTCTGTCATAAGTTGCACATAGGTTCCTTTTAATCCAAGCAATTGAATTTGTTTAGAACCGGTTACAGCATCTTTGTAGTTTACGTCAACCGAAGCATTGGTTTCAAAGCTTTCAGACAGATTACAGCATGCCGCCCTACATAGTTCTTCACCCGTTATTTCTTGAGTTTGTAATGGATTGAGGCGAGAAATATGCGTTCCTAGACCTCTTTCAGAAATAACAACTTCTTTCAGCATTTTTGAACTGTGCATGGTCCAATCAAGCTTTTTATTGATATCTTCAACCTTCACTGTATCAGTTCGGTAGCCTATGTAGCTAAATATCAATTTATTACTTTGATGTACTTTTTTTATTGAAAAATTTCCTTTTGAATCTGAAGCAGTACCAATTTGTGTTCCTTCCCATAAGATATTTACACCTGGAAGCGTAAGTTTCTTCCCATTCTTATCCAACTCATAAACGGTACCGCTTACTGTTTGTGCACTCAAATTTTGAAGAATGGGCACTAAAATAACTATAATATAGATTATTGTTTTCATTCCTGATCAGTTTTAATTAAACAACAGTTGATTGACTAACCGTTGAAACTGTCAGGAATTTTAATTTTTTGATAATGGATAATAATGTCTTTGCCTGTAATGATACGCGGTGGTGCTCTAGTACTATAAATACAAGTCACTATCTCATTTGGCTTATCATTGTTGAGAATTTGTCCTTCCAATACAAACAAATCAGATACGGGTGTCTTGATATTGCTTTTATTCATTACATTGTATTGGAAAGTCTTTACTAATTTGAAATCATCTGAGCAGCAAGTAGGGGTGTCTGTAAGCTCTGTTAAATTATTGTCATTATAATTTATGGAACATGAATGAGCATTGCAACAAGTTAAATCATGATGATGACATTTGTACTTTTTAAGAATGGTGTAATGATTTTCCTGTGTGTTTGAACAGTGATGATGAAAAATTACAAGACCACTTCCTGATAACAAAATAATCAGTGATAAAACAGAAGAAACCAATATTTGTAAAATCTTTCTCATCTAGTACAAAGATAAGACATAAATGATCCTTTTCTTTATGAGAATAAAGGTAGAAAGTATAATTTTACAGCATATGTTGTATAAAAATGTTTATTCTCAGTAGAATAGATAATTTAGTACCGAATTAATTTAACAAATTTTTAACATTATGAAAGTAGTAGCTTTTAATGGAAGTCCGCGTAAGAATGGAAATACAAGCATTATGATCCAAAAAGTGTTTGATGTACTTGAAGCAAAAGGAGCAGATTGTGAAATGGTTCAGTTGGGAGGAGAAAAGCTTAGTGGATGTAGGGCTTGTGCATCATGCAAAAAAAACAAAGATAAGCAATGCATAGTAAAGGATGACATCATCAATAGTTGCATTCAAAAGATGATTGATGCTGATGTAATATTGATTGGTTCACCTACATATTTTTCAAATCTTACTACTGAAGTTAAGGCTTTAATCGATCGGGCAGGTTATGTAACAAGAGCCAACGGTAATTTGCTAAAGCATAAAATAGGAGCATCACTTGTAGCAGTCCGCAGAGCAGGCGCTATTCATACTTTCAATTCTATCAATCATTTTTTCTTATTGGGTGAAATGGTTGTTCCCGGATCCAGCTATTGGAATTTAGCTTTGGGAAGAGAAATTGGTGAGGTAGAGGATGATGAAGAAGGAATGAAAACGATGAAAGATTTGGCTGAAAATATATTATGGTTGCATGAGAAAATAAGCCAGTAGGAATACTATTATTGATTATTGCTACAAAATTTTTGCAGGTAGGAAGTAGCTTCCGGATATCCTTTTGTAAATGCCTTTTTAAAGTAAAAACAGGCTTCATCAATCTTGTTTAGTGAAACGGATGTCATTCCTTTAATAAAGCATGCTTCAGCATTATTTGGGTTGAGGTCCAGTGCCATATTGATATCATTGTTCGAATTTTCGAATTTGTGCAGTTCAAAATATACTTTGGCTCTTTCTATATAATAGTCTGCATGTGCTCCGGTTTCTTTAAGTGCAAGAGTATAGAATTTTTCTGCCTCTTCAAATAGTTTTCGTCTTACGTAAATATTCCCTAATAAGAAGTATGCTTTATGATAGTGAATGTATGAAACATAATTATTAAGTAGATTTTCTGCTTCTTCAAGAGCATTTTTTTGTATCATCAATTCGGCAAGCCTGGGAAAGATCCAGATTTGTTTGGGATCTTTTTCAAGTATGCTTTTATATGTTGCAATTACTTTTCTTTCTTTCTTGAGTTTCGAATATCCGATGGCTTGTTTCTCAAGAAAAATTAAATTTCCTGTTTCTTTGTACAATTGCTTAAAATCCTGGTTTGCATTGCCATAATCTTTTAGCTGGGTATATATATGTGCTCTGTACTGTAGAGCTTGAGTTTTTAATGAGTCATCTCTGGTTAAAGGATCAAGAAGTAAAAGAGCATTTGTATATTTTTTACTGTTCACCAATAATTTTGCCTCACTTAATATTAACTCTTTATCAGTGAACCATTTTTCCTGCCACAGTAAATCCCATTCATCACTTCCTTTTAGGAAAGTAAAACAAGTATCATTGAATATATCCCACTTAGTTAAGTTATAATGAGATGTCAGGGCTTTTTTAAGCCAAATGTATGTTTCTTTTTTGTTTTG
>PKSZ01000551.1 GCA_002869425.1 Marinilabiliales bacterium | reverse complement strand
CATTTTAATATATTCGCAAGCCGAAATTATTCTGCCCGGATGGCGGAATTGGTAGACGCGCTGGTCTCAAAAACCAGTGGGCTATGCCCATGCCGGTTCGACCCCGGCTCCGGGTACGACAAAACCCTCAGTTATGAGGGTTTTTTTATATTTGTAATATGGAAAACGCAGAGAAACAATTACAAATAGATATTCGTTATCTTAAAATGGCTCAAATCTGGGCCAGTAATAGCTATTGCAAAAGAAGACAAGTTGGAGCTTTAATTGTAAAAGATAAGATGATTGTTTCAGATGGCTACAATGGAACTCCTTCAGGCTTTGAAAATAACTGTGAAGATGATAATTTTCTCACAAAGGCTTATGTACTTCATGCTGAGGCAAATGCAATAACAAAAATGGCAAAAACATCCCATCACAATAGCGATGGAGCCACACTGTATGTAACAACTTCCCCTTGCCTGGAATGTTCAAAGCTGATAATTCAAGCTGGAATTCATAGGGTTGTTTTTTCTGAACAGTATCATAATAACGATGGTCCTGAACTTCTTAAGAGAGCAGGAATAAAGGTTGAGCATATTAAAACCAATAATTCGGATGAAAGAGAATAAGAGATTGCTTATCATAATGCCCTTTATTGTTGCAATAATATTTGCTGCAGGCATGTTTATTGGAAAATATATGGCGGGTGTTGGATCTACAGACGAACCATATGTTTTGTATCCATCTCCTGATAAGTTGAGCACTATAGTTAGTTATATTGTTGAAGAATATGTTGATCCTGTTTCCAGAGAAGAATTGATTGAAAAAACAATTCCGATAATGTTGGAGCAATTGGATCCACATTCAATATATATCCCTGCAAAGGACTTACAGGCTGTTAATGAGCCGCTTGAAGGTGAGTTTGACGGAATTGGTGTACAGTTTAACATACAACATGATACGGTTGTTGTTATCAACACAATATCGGGTGGCCCTTCAGAAAAACTGGGAATTTTACCTGGAGACAGGATTGTTACCATAGATGATTCGCTTTTTGTTGGTCCTGAAATTTCTTCCGAGGGAGTTATGAAGCTTTTACGAGGAAAAAGTGGAACCGTTGTTGTGGTGGGTATCAAGAGGAAGGGAATACACGATTTAATATTTTTTGAAATAACAAGAGGAAAAATTCCATTGTATAGTGTGGATGTGGCCTATATGCTGAATGATGAAATTGGCTATATTAAAATAAGTAAATTTTCGCGAACTACATATTCTGAATTTGAGCAGGCAGCAAAAACGTTGAAAAAGCAAGGGATGACAAAAGTTGTGCTGGACTTACGTGGAAATAGTGGTGGATACATGGATGCCGCCATAAAGATTGCTGATGAGTTTTTGAATAAGGGTAAGCTGATTGTTTACACTAAAGGAAAAGCCCATCCCAAAGTTAGCTCTTTTGCAACAGAAAACGGTATGTGTCAAGATGATGAAGTAGTGGTTCTGATAGATGAGTGGTCTGCTTCTGCAAGTGAGATTGTTGCAGGTGCAATACAGGATAATGACAGAGGAATGATTGTTGGAAGAAGGTCTTTTGGAAAAGGATTAGTGCAGGAACCTATGGTATTTACAGACGGTTCAGCAATGCGCTTAACCATTGCCAGGTACTATACACCTGCAGGTCGATGTATTCAAAAACCTTATAATGGAAACATTGATGATTATTACGGAGATATAGGTGAACGATATTTGAATGGAGAATTAGAACATATAGATACAACCTTGTTTGCTGATTCATTAAAATATTATACTCCACAGGGAAGAGTCGTATACGGAGGAGGAGGTATAATGCCTGATGTATTTGTGTCTGTGGATACTACAGGGGCAAGTAAGTTATTATCCAATGTAATCAGTAAAGGATTAATCTATAAGTATGCTTTTGAATATGTTGATACAAACAGGTCTGTTTTAACTAAGTATGAGGATGTTTATCAGTTGTTGGACTACCTTGAATCTCAGAATATTTATAGGAAATTTATTGCCTTTGTTAAAACAAAAGGTGTTAAAGTTGAAGAAGAGGATGTGAAAACGTCAGGTTATATAATTGAAACACAGCTATTAGCCTTTATCTGTAGAAATATTTTTGATAATGAAGGTTACTTCCCGATTATAAGGAGAATAGATGAACCTCTAATTAAATCTGTAAACATACTTGGTGCCAACTAAAAGGAAAACTCTTGTTTATACGTAATAATTTGTATAAATTTGCAGCCTGAATTACGAGATACGTTTAACTAAATTTATTAATTATGAGAAAAATTACTCTATTGATTTCATTGCTTATGATTGCAACGATCAGCTTTGGACAAACCAAACAGGCTGATATGGCAAGAATGGCAAAACATGTAAAAAAAGGTTTCTCTACGCAAGTTGTAGACATTCCTGTTCAGGCTATTCAATACAGAAGTATTGAAGCTGTAGAAGATACTTTTTACTATTGTGGACACGATGTAGTTGGTGGTGTTGGTTACGATGCTGCAGGTACATTTAGTGTTTTTCTTAAAATTAATGCTGCTGACTTAACTCCATACGTTGGCAAAGCAATTTTAGGTGTTCAGGCAGGTTGTGCAGATGCTTCAAATACAGCATCAATGACAGCTCATATCCTGAATGATAGCTTAACATATAATGGAGACAATCCATTGGTTGAAGGAACTTTAGTAGATGCTGTAGTTGATGGTTGGAATGATCTTCCTATTACAATGCCAATTTTATCAGCACAGGATTTATGGGTTGGATATGAAATTGTTGCTCTTGGAGGTTTCCCAGCAGGTACAGATGGTGCTACTGGTAATATCGAAGGTGCTGACCTGCTTTATGGCGGAGGTTGGGCTACATTGGCTGGTATACCACTTGATGGAAACTGGAGTATCAAAGTTCTTCTTGGAACACCTGACGGTTGTTTGGCTCCTTTTGGATTGTCAGCAAGCAACATTACAACTTCTTCTGTTGATTTAGACTGGCAGTCATCTGGCGCTACTTCATTCAATATTGAGTACGGACCGGAAGGTTTTACTCAGGGAACCGGTACAATGGTTAACAGTATAACAAATCCTTATGCATTAACTGGTTTAGTTGCTGGATCATATGATTTTTATGTACAGGCAGACTGTAACCCCGCAACAAGTGATTGGGCAGGTCCATCTACTTTTGTAATACCAACATGTTCAGCTCCTAGTTGTTTCTTCTATTTTGATATGGTTGATACTTACGGTGACGGATGGAACGGTGCTTCATTAGATGTTTATGAAGATGGTGTTTTATCAGGAACAATGACTGGTCCAGTTGCTGATGCTGCTTATGACTCTGTAGGTGTTTGTGGTACTGGCGTTCTTGAGTTGGTTTGGAATGCAGGTTCATGGGATTCAGAAATTACTTTCTCAGTAGAAACTCCTTATGGAACTGTTGCTTACACTACTGGTGCTTCAACTGCAGCAGATTTATTAACTGATGGTCAAACATTTTATGTAGGCGAATCTTCATGTACAGCTCCTACTTGTCCTGCTCCAACAGCATTGAATGCTGCAAATATTACAGATAGCTCAGCTGATCTGGGATGGACACCTGGTGATTCTGAAGGTACCTGGAATCTTGAGTGGGGCCCAGAAGGATTCACTCCAGGTTCAGGAACTATGTTAACTGGAATTACGGATAATCCTTATTCACTAACTGGTTTAGCTGAATTAACTACGTATGATTTCTATATTCAGGCTGATTGCGGTGGTGGTGATGCAAGTATCTGGGTTGGTCCTTATACTTTCAATACTATTTCACTATGTGGTGCTGTTACACTTCCTTGGACAGAAGATTTTGAATCTGCTGGTAACTTAGCAGATCTTTGTTTCAGTACGATTGATAACGACGGCGACGGAAACGACTGGATGAATTCAGCAGAAGCTGGATCATTTGCTACACATTCAGGAACTAACTGTGCTACTTCTTCTTCATGGGAAGGTTCTGCACTTACTCCAGACAACTACTTAATTACTCCTCAGTTGGATCTTACTTCAGAAACTGGAACAACAATGCTTAAGTGGTATGTTGCAGCTCAGGATCAAACATGGCCAGAAGAATATTATGAAGTTCGCGTTTCAACTACAGGTATGGCAACTACTGATTTTGCTGATGTTGTTTATTCAGAAATAGTTGAGGCTGGTGGCCCTGAAGGAAATGATTACTGGTTCAGAACTGTAAATCTTTCAGATTATAATGGTGAAATGATTTATATTGCATTTGTTCACACAAACTGTACAAATAACTATTACCTGAATATTGATGATATCAACGTTGAAGAAGATACTTCAATTGATGGTGCTGTTGCAGGTGTTGTTGCTCCAAACAACGATTCAGGATGTCAGCTTTCAGCCAGTGAGTCAGTTACTGTTACCATTTTCAATAATGGTGGTATCGACCTGGCTAACTTTGATGTTTCTTATTCAGTTAACGGTGGTGCGTTGGTTACTGAAACAGTAGCTGGTCCTATTACTGCTGCTAGTTCATTCGACTATACATTTACAACTCCTGCTGATCTTTCAGCATTGGGATACTACGATATTCAGGTTACTTTAGCTATAACTGGTGATATCAATGCAGCAAATGATGTATTCGATTATGAAGTATCAAGTACAGATGCTTTCATAACAGTTGAAGTTACTTCAGACAACGCTGGTGGTCAGTCTTGGGCTCTTATCAATGCAGCT
>PKSZ01000093.1 GCA_002869425.1 Marinilabiliales bacterium | reverse complement strand
CGCTATCCTTTTGTGCAAAAGCAGCTTCTGTAAAAAATGATAATACCAAAAATGCTAATGAAATTAATTGTACTCTTCCTCTCATTATTCTCGTGTTTTTAAAATTTCTTTATATTGTTTTGCATATTCTTTTCTTGTTTCTCTATTTGTTTTGCTAAATTCTCGTCTTGATTGCCTTGTTTCTTTCTTTGACATATTAGAAGGAATTGCATAGTTAGAATTCACTTTTGAAGGGTCATTAGGGTCGCTTGGACTATCTTTACTTACAACACTTTCTGTCTCGGTAGCTGGGTCAAATTTTTGTAACGTACCATTAGGGGTTGTTACATATTCTGGGAATCCATTCATTCTGGAAACATCTTTATCTCCAAGTTCATCAGAAAATTGATTATTCCAATCAACACCGTCTTCATCAATGAAGTCCGAATCGAAAGCCCCGTGTGAATGAATTCCAGCTTCGTTTGTACCTTCTCTTTTTCTTGCTTTGTTATTTGGGGCTGATTCCTTTGTTCCTCTTTTTGGGTTGTTATATGTATATTTTATAGTGCCGTCTTTATCCACATACGAATAGATTGTTGCCGTGTATTCTCGGTTTTCTTGAATTGAGAATTTACCATAGATACTACTGAAATTTAATGCAGCTTTTGTTTTAGTCTCAAATGGTTCACCAGGTTCTAATCCCTCTAATTCAAGAAAACGTATTGGCATATTACCAGCAAACTGATAAGGTGTCCAATAAGGATAATCTTTTGTTAGTGGGTCAACACTCATAAACCGTCCTATTCTACTATCATAAATCCTAAATTTGAAATTAAGATGGCTCCCAGTCACGCCTGTAATCTCGTCATCCTTTTCCTGTCCATTGAAGGAGAAACGATAATTATCCACCAAATTGCCTGAATGTGCCATTTTTGACCAACAATGCTGCTTTTCTCTGGTAGTATATATTTCCGCTGTTTTCTCCATAAAAACCAATGAATCGTAAATATACAATTTCTTTGGTTTTGGTCATAGCAATATGATGTGTTACCGAGTACATCATATTAAGGTATCTCGATTTCTTGTCTTTTGAAAATTTGGCTGCTGAAAATCTAATACCCACAAGGTACCGCTGCGCTCAAACTTGCGGGAATGGGGCTACAAACCGCGAGGTGAAATAAGAAATTAATTCAGATTTATTAACGAATAAATACTTTTTGTGTCATCATAACAAGGATTCACAAGTATTTTTGAATTAATGACTCCTTTTGAAATTGATGTGAATATAAAATGATGCCTAATACTTAGTTGTGTTTCATGGCAATTTTGTTGTGGAGATGAATACACAAATAGTATTTTTAATGCACCTTCATCAATAGTACCTATATTTGTAATATTCCATTTACCTAGAGTTTTTTCAAATTTAATTGCTCCATCTGTATCGGAAATTAAATAGAATAGGTGTCTTTCATGTAGGAATTCTTCAATGATAAAACAATTATTGATGTCAAAATAATTATAATTGCTCCTAAGATATTCCAGTAAACTAAGTCTAATACCTACAATTGTATCATTGTCTGTCATAAAATACTCACGTGAACAACTTTCAATTAGTTTTTCTACAGAATACAACTTTTTCAAATAACTGCTGCTTGTATCTTGATTGTTTTGAATTTGATTATGCAGATATGCTAAGTTGGACTCTTTCCATAGATTAAGGAAGTCATCATCTTTTGCCGATACATTAATTTGGCAAATTCCTTGAATTGACATCAATGCTAAAACAATAGCAAGGTTAATTTTTATCATAATCTGAAACCTCTTTAACTTTTGCTCTTGGAGTCACTTTATGTTCATTCCTCAATTTTTGTTCCTCTTTTCTTGTTTCTGCTTCTTCTTCATCTATTTCGCTCCCAGAATCTGGGTCAATATAATGGTAGTCAATGTCATACTCATCTTTACCTAATATCCCTTTTAACAAATTTCTTAAATGAATCAACTCATGTCCCATCCCAATTTCTGTAGGTCTTCCCGTTGTTCCATCCTCATTTTTAATTTCGTCACCCATATCATTTTCATCAAATACCGTAGATGCATCAACACCTACACCGTTATATGAATTTTCATCAGCGTCACCAACTTGAAAAGTAACATTTCCTTTCCAATTTTTATACTCTTCACCTAATTTACCGTATTCAGACCTAAAATGTTCCACACTCATAACTGTTCCAGTATTCTCATCATCAATTAATTCTTGAATAAGGTTTGTTCCAGATTGCAAATCTGTCTCTGGATTTTGCGACCCATGGGTAACGATAAGCACTGTACCATCATTAGCCATCTGTAATTCATCATTAGTTAATTTTTGAAGCTCACAAAGATTTTTTCTCTTTTCTTCGTCTGTCCCAACTAATTTGATGACATTTCCACCTTCATCAATAATTATGATTGGACTATTTGCAGCATAACTATAACCACTTAATGCTGGAAACTTGCTCCAATATTTATCTATACTCAACCACCTACCAATCCTCGCATCATATATCCTTGCACCGAAGTCAAGATGGCTCCCAGTTACGCCTGTAATCTCGTCATCCTTTTCCTGTCCATTGAAGGAGAACCTATACGCCTGACATTCAGACATATAGGCTGTAATTTTGTCGTGTTTCTTTACTCTTCCCTGGTACTGCATGTTTCAGCCGTTTTTCTCAAAGAATTTATTTATGTTAAAGATACAATTATTATTAAATAGGTCGTAGCTATATGAACAAAATGACCATATTACCATGATGTAAACAGCAACTTAATTTACACAATAAATGGCAAATAGGAATGCAGAACTTTTGGCAACAATAGTGCAGAAGTTTGTCATTCAAAATTATGTAAAAAAATTAATCATTCTCAAAAATTGTTTTTCTGTTTTTCATTCTGAAGCTTTTTCCTTTTAGACTAATCACTTCGCAACGATATAATAATCGGTCCAACAAAGCAGTAGCCAATACTTCATCATTAAGCATTTGAGCCCATTGTTGCGGTGATTTATTGGTTGTAATGATAAAAGCCGTTTTTTCATAGAGTTGATTAACAAAATTAAACAACGCTACCGCAGCTGGTTTATCAAGAGGAAAAAGCATAATATCATCAATAACAATAAGATTTGCTTTGACAAGTTTTCTGTAATCCGCTAAAGCAGTACGAGTAAAATCTTTCATTTTAAGCACATTGACTATCTCTTCCATTGTTCTAAAGTATGCTTTGTAACCAGCAGTAACGGCTTGATAGCAGAGACCGGCAGCAATAAAAGTTTTACCTGTACCACTGGGTCCCATTAGAACGATATTGTAAAGCTGATCCAGCCAGTTTAGTTCAATAAGTTGTTTAAGCCTTGTTTTATTGATGCCATTATCTACTGTATAGTCATAGCTTCCCAGGTCATGTTTTAAAGGTAATTTGGCTGCTTTCAGACTTCTTTCAAGGTTCTTCTTCTGGCGTATTTCTGCTTCATGTTTTAAGAGCATTACAGTATAATCTGAGTAGCTCATTTGTTTGGATTGTGCATCTTGCAGAGCTTGCTGGCAGAACTGTGTTATTCCGCTTAAATTGAACTGTCTGCAGTAATCCTGAATGATTTTTAATTTTTCCATGTTAATTTGGCATTAATGATTCATAATCTATTATCTGACTTGTCTTTGGTTGCAAGTATTTCAAATCGTTTTTTTGCAATGTTTTTATTTCTGGTACCTGTTGATCACTTTTCTCAGGTTTACCATTTTCCTGATATAATTTTTCAGCAACAGACATAAAATCCACCGCACTATACACCCCGTTTTTTAAACAATAGTCCAGGGTTTTATCCAGTATAAATGTTTCATACTGCTGGTGTAATTGGCGTATGATATGAGCCTGATCTCTGATGTGTCTTCTTTTTCTGTTGCGTAATTCTTCAAAGAAGTTTAGTGCCTTTACTGGGTCAGAGAAGTATTCAGACTCTTGTTTTAGCAAAGCTGTAATCTTTAGAGTTTTATCTCGTTTATGATCTGTATTTCTAATGGTTTTGCCTTTTTCTGCTGACTTCTTGTGACGACATATTTCTTGTCCATCCTGATTTTTAATAATAAGCATTCCGTTTTCTTCAGTAATTGTTACTTCAACTTTTGGACGTTTATATGTTCCTTGTGGCACGGTATATAAACAGCTTTTGTAAGACACAACATTATCAGGGTGGACTTTATAAAGTTTATTAGAAGGTATTTGCGTATTCATAGGAAAAAATGGTTTTAAGTGTTTTCTTTCAATATGCCATTGTTCAAATGGCGGGAGCTTTGTTCTTCCATGTGGTAAGAAGTTAGCGGTACGATTGAGCCAACCAATAGCATCAGCATTTAAGGTATCAACATCATAAAAGGAGCGATTGTATAGAAAGTTCTGCTTTACATATTTCACTACATTTTCTATTTTTCCTTTTGATTCAGGGTCTGCTTTTCTGCAAAAGTATAAGCTAAAACTTCTTTCTCTTACATAACTTTTAAAGGCATCTGCAAGGATAAAATCACCTTTGTTTTCATCTACAATGAAAAGCCTGTCCTGATCATACACGATTTCTTCTGGTATACCTCCATAAAACTCAAAAGCTTCTTCATGTGCTTTAATGGCAATTTCTGTTGTTGGATATTTCGGTTTGATTAGTGCCAGTGATTTCGGATTATGAGTGCCAACGATTCCGGAGCAAACAGTGCCACTTTTTGGT
The DNA here is from genome assembly GCA_002869425.1 of Marinilabiliales bacterium. Classification (GTDB taxonomy): domain Bacteria; phylum Bacteroidota; class Bacteroidia; order Bacteroidales; family BM523; genus BM523. The sequence goes on along the minus strand of PKSZ01000093.1, from coordinate 16 downwards.
TTAAATGATTGCACTT